>JAOAEO010000001.1:0-7243 GCA_026416735.1 Thermodesulfovibrionales bacterium | reverse complement strand
AAAAGTATGACCTGTACTATGTAATTTTACAGTATTCAATCGAGAAGAGAAGATATCATTTTTAATGGCATGCTTATGCTTTAATTTTAGATTCAAAATTAAATATGTCCATTTTTTATAATTTGCTTTTTTTATCGGTATCCTTCATTTTTTGTACTTCTTCGATAGCTTATTGTGAGACGATTGGTGAAAGATTTCACCGAGAAACCAAGCATACTCGGGTACAAGTATTAAAAGACCTGATTGCTCCAAAACCTCCAAAGCCTTCTGATTTCAAGGAATATACTAATAAACCAAAGATAAAACTGCCTCCTGCTGACTTTAGAGGAATCTCTTTTGAAGATGCTTTGTTGAAAAGGAGGTCAATCAGAGAATATTCTAAAGGGGCAATAACATTGAGAGAGCTTTCTCAACTTCTCTTTTCAGCCCAAGGGATAACTGGTAAGATTTACGGGACCTATTTGAGAACAGCACCCTCAGCAGGCGCTCTTTATCCCTTTGAAATATATGTTATTGCTAATAATGTCGAACAACTCAAACAGGGCATATATCACTACTCAGTCAGAGACCACTCCATTGTACTTTTAAAGGAAGGCGATTTCAAGAAGGACCTTTTAAAGGCTTCTATAGATCAAGAAATGGTAAGAGATGCTGGCGTAGTCTTCCTCCTATCAGCGATATTCGACAGAACCCGATCCAAATATGGAGAGAGGGGATACAGATATGTATATATGGAAGCTGGGCACATAAGCCAGAATTTATATCTTCAGGCTACTTCCATAGGTCTTGGTAGTACTGTGATCGGAGCTTTTTTTGATGATGACATAAATAGATTAATCGATGTCGATGGCAAAAAGGAGGCTGTGATAGCTGTTCAGACTGTCGGAAAACTATGATTTATTAATATATGAGAAAGCATCTCGAATTTATAATAAGTCTTCTTCTGATTTTGTTAATAATTTTTACTGGTTTAACTGGCTACATCCAATCTGAGTTAGAGTTGAGGAAATTTCTTCCCCACAAATATTTTGCCTATCTAACTTTGGTTTTCAGTTTCCTACATGTCTTGCTTAAAAGTAAAAGGTTAATTAATTATTTGAAGTCTAACATAAAGTATTAAGTATGGACTGGGATTAAATAGTTAGCCTTTAAAAACCAAAGACCTCACCTTTGCTCTAAGGTATTCACAAACCATTTCGTTTTTAATACTCCTATTATCTTATTATCTTAAATGATAAGAGTTTTTGTTTTATCATTAAAGAGAAGTTCTTCTTTTTTTTCACCAACTGGGTGATATTTTAGCCTCCTACAGAATCTAACAAAAGAGGAGGCTTTTATATTTTTTGTATAGTTCTATTGGCAATCTACGGTTTATAAAAATACTTGACAAGTTCAGTAAACTATTTTTATTATTATGAATGCTTCGTCTATCTACAAAGGGACAATACGGCGTAAGGGCTTTGTATGAAATAGCGAAAGGTTATCCTGAAAAACCAGTCACGATCAGAGAAATATCTGAAAGGCAAGGTGTCTCTGTATCTTATCTTGAACAGATATTAAATAGATTAAGAAAGGCAGGTTTTATTAAAAGTATAAAGGGTCCTGGTGGAGGTTATGTTTTAAACAAAGGTCCTGAAGAGATTAGTATAGCCTCCGTAATACAGGAACTCGAAGGTCCTGTCGCTATTACCTCCTGTCTCGATCCAGAAGAAGGTTGCATTAGGGTTGACCATTGTGTTACCCATTTATTGTGGAAATCTTTGGGAGAGCAAATAGAGAGTTTTTTAAAAACTGTTACCCTTAAAACACTTTTATCTGGAGAGTTACAGAGAGGTATCCCGACTTATAATGCTAACTTTAAACTATCTTCTGAAAAGAATGCTAACAATACTTATGATTACAGAAGAAGTGAAGCCTTTTAATCTCTTTTATAATAAAACTTTTATTTCCTAAAGAAGGTAAAGCTGCACTATGAAATTTGTGCAAGGTATAAAAGCTGATGTTACTGCCGATATAGTTTATATGATGTGCCCGATGCACTTGCTTAAATTAGATGATCTTATTAAACAGATTGAAACAGGGCAAGTATTAGAAATCCTTACCGATTACGATGGTGCGCTGGAAGATATCCCTGCTTGGTGTGAGAAGACGGGCAATGAATTTCTGGGTATAGAAGAGACAGAAGACTATTATAAGTTTTATATTAAGAAGACTTCTTCATAAATCTGCTTAATTCAATATTGTCTACAAAGGATGATAATAATTTCTTTCAAAGACAATATAAAGAAGCAATCTTTTTATTGTATTGATTTGATCAACCTCTAAAATTAGAGTTACTATAAAAAAGTGAGTTTGATGTAAATAGAAGAAAGACAAAGAATGTTTATACCCCCTAACTCATAAAAGGGGATCTATTGAAAAGGAGATATTATGAGAAAAGTCTATTTTGACCATGTAGCAACTAATCCTCTATTACCAGAGGTTTTAGATTCCATGATGCCATACTTTAAAGAGGAATTTGGAAATCCTTTGAGTGTCTATGATTTAGGACTAAGAGCAAGAGATGCTATAGAAAATGCTAGGTCAGAAGTTGCTTCTTTGATAAATGTAAAACCTTCTACCATTGTTTTTACTTCAAGTGGTGCTGAGGCAAATAATTTTGCTCTGAAAGGTATTGCTTTAGCTAAGCAAAATGAAGGAAAGCATCTCATCGTCTCAAGGGTTGAGCATCACTCCGTCTTAAATACCGCACGCTCTTTAGAAAAAATGGGATTTGTCGTTACCTGGCTTCCCGTCGACAAATATGGTCTTGTTGACCCAGACGCAATCAAAAAAGCTCTTACTAAAGAAACTGTCCTTATCTCCGTCACCCATGCTAGTAGTGAAATAGGTACTATAGAGCCAATAAAGGAAATAGTCAATATTGCAAAAGAGAAAAAAGTGATAGTCCACTCCGACGGCGTTGCTACCTGTGGGAACATACCAGTAGATATTCAAGATTTAGGGGTAGACCTCTATAGTATGGCGGCTCATCAGTTTTACGGACCTAAAGGAGCAGGCGCCTTATATATTAGGGAAGGCTTAAGGATTGTGCCATTGATATACGGCGGTATTCAAGAGTCTGGTAGAAGAGCTGGAACAGAAAACGTACCCGCCATTGTAGGGATGGGTAAAGCTGCTTCTCTTGCTAAAAGAGATCTAAATCAAAGGATAGAGCATAATAAGAAATTAAGAGACAAGATCATAGAAGGAGTTTTGAAAATACCTAATGTCTATCTTACTGGACATCCTGAAAGGAGGCTCCCTCACCATGCCAGTTTCGTCGTAGAGTTCATAGAAGGTGAAGCTATGCTTTTGTTGCTTTCCATGAAAGGTATATATGCGGCAAGTGGGTCTGCCTGTTCTTCAAGAGCTCTTAAGTCTTCACCAGTTCTTCTCTCTATGGGGATTTCATCTGCTCTTGCTCAGGGGTCCATTGTCTTTAGCGTGGGTATTTCTAACACCTCAGAGGATGTCGATTATCTGCTTAATGAGTTTCCATTAGTAATAAACAAATTAAGAGAGATGTCCCCTTTTGCAAAGGGGTGGGGGGATGCTACCAAGGGAGATAAATGTTATACAGGAGGATAATATATGTATTCCCAAAAGGTTATAGATCATTTTACAAATCCAAGAAATGTTGGTGAGATACCCGATGCTGATGGAGTAGGGATGGAAGGCAATCCTACATGCGGAGACGCCATGCAGATCTTTATAAAGGTCGAAAATGATGTGATAGTAGATGCCAAGTTTAAAACTTTTGGTTGTGGCGCAGCTATTGCCGTAAGCAGCATGATTACAGAACTCGTTAAAGGGAAAACCATAGATGAGGCTCTAAAGATTTCTAAAGAGACTGTTGCTGCTGAGCTAGGTGGTTTGCCCCCTCAGAAACTACACTGTTCAAATCTTGGAGCTGACGCTCTTAGGAAAGCAATAGAGGATTACAAAAGTAAGAAGAAATAAGATTCTATGCAATACAGAATAATACTTTTAGAAGAAAGCCCCATGGTTTACGAGGTGATGAAGGATGTATTAGAGAAAGAAGGATTCGAGGTAAAGCTTATAAAGAGCGAAGAAACTTTTTTAGAAGATCTTTATTCTTTCAATCCCCATCTCGTTATTGTATCAACCGATATGTTTAACACAAATGGCTATGACTTTTGTAAAGCTCTGAAAACTAAAAAGGACTTTAGCGCTCCTGTAGTTCTTACTGGTGGTGCCTATGAACCCTTTGATGAAGAACTTGCACAAAAGGCAGGAGCAGATGATTATATCCAAAAGCCCTTCGATAGTCATACTTTGTTAAAAAAAGTAAAAAATCTCTTACAAATTGAAGATTTTAAACTGTCTAAAGAACACTCAGAAAATAAATCGCCTCTAATAGCCTCTTTTTACTCTTTTGCTACACTTGAGGAAGTAAAAGAACCCTCCTCAAATCTTAGAGACGAAGATGTCCTAATGGAGGATACCTCTTTACTACCTCAAAAAGCTTCTTCGATATTTAGTGATCCTTCGGCAGCAAAAATATTTATTGGTGATGCTCCTCCCTCTCAACAGATAACTTCAGAAGATATTTACGGGATGATTCAAGAACCACTGAGAACTCTTTTTTATGAATACTTCAATAAAAAGACTGTTGATGAGATTTCTCTAATGGTAACGAATAGGCTTTTAGATATTATAAAGGAGGTTACACCTAAAATTGTTGAGGAGGTTATAGAAGAGAGAATGAAAACAGCAATAACATACATTGAGAAAGAACTGATAAGGGAGCTTGAAAAAATCCAAATAGAAAAAGGCAATCTTTCGGCAAATAAAAGTTTCAGGAAGGTAGATTAAGGCTATGTTAGTATTAGATAAAAGTTATAAGCCCGAAAAAGTTGAAAAGAAGTGGTATAGCTACTGGGAAAAGAAGGGTCTCTTTAGTCCTGAAAAAGATACCACTAAACCCCCTTATTGTATAGTGATCCCTCCACCTAATGTAACAGGTTCTCTCCATATGGGGCATGCTTTAAATGTAACTATACAAGACATACTAATAAGATGGAAAAGGATGTCTGGATTTAATACTCTCTGGGTTGTTGGAACTGATCATGCTGGGATAGCTACTCAAAATGTCGTCGAAAAGGAACTCTCTAAGGAAGGTCTTGATAGATATATAATTGGCAGAGAGGCTTTTATCGAAAGGGTTTGGCAATGGAAAAAAGAGTATGGCGGCAGAATTACGCATCAGCTTAAGAGACTCGGTTGTGCTTGCGATTGGACGAGGGAGAGATTTACTCTCGATGAAGGTCTTTCACGGGCAGTAAGAGAGGTCTTTGTAAGACTTTTTGAAGAAGGTTTGTTATATCGAGATAACCGTTTAATCAACTGGTGTCCACGATGTCATACTGCTCTGTCAGAACTGGAAGTCGAACATGAAGAGATAGAGGGGTATCTATACTTTATAAAGTATCCATTGGTGGAAGAGGACTACTCAATTATAGTTGCCACTACTAGACCAGAAACTATGTTGGGGGACACAGCTGTGGCTGTGAATCCCGATGATCAGAGGTACTCCCACCTTATAGGGAAGTGGGTCCATTTACCTCTGACTGATCGCAAGATTCAGATAATTTCTGACGATTCAGTAGACTCTTCTTTTGGAACAGGTGCTTTAAAGATCACTCCCGCTCATGACTTCAATGATGAGACGATCGCTAAGAAGCATGGACTTCCTTTCATTACAGTAATAAATGAAGATGGCTATATGACTGACAATGCTGGCGAAAAATATAAAAGTCTCGAGAGATATGAGTGTAGGAAAAGAGTTATTAGGGATCTAACGGAAAGAGGGCTTCTGGTAGATAAGCACAGACATTTCCATTCTGTTGGGCACTGCTATAGGTGTAAAACAGTGATAGAGCCTCTTTTGAGTGTTCAATGGTATATAAAGATTGCTCCTCTTGCCTCTGCTGCTATAAAGGCAGTAGAAGAAGGCAGGGTTAAACTAATACCAGAGACATGGAATAACAATTATTTTGCCTGGATGAGAGATATCAAGGACTGGTGTATCTCCCGCCAAATATGGTGGGGGCATCAGATACCAGTCTGGTATTGTCCAGACTGCCTAATGTCTGACGGAAGACATCAGGGAGACATTATTGAACATATCTTTTATATGCCTCTTCTCTCAGTAAATAACGAATCTATTGTTGGAGGTAGTTATACCTTCTTGAAAAAATCTGGTTTTAGTCATGATGAAATCATTAGGAACTCCAAAATAATAAGGATACCAAAGGAAATTCAAGCTATAAGCAATAGAGTAGATATCGAAGAGTGCCCTCTCTGCAGAAGTAGAAACTTAATTCATGACCCTGACGTCCTCGATACTTGGTTTTCCTCTGCCCTTTGGCCCTTCTCAACTCTTGGATGGCCTGAGGATACACAAGAGTTAAAAACCTTTTATCCCACCAGCGTACTGGTAACTGCCTTCGATATTTTATTCTTCTGGGTTGCTCGCATGATAATGATGGGGCTTAAGTTTATGGGCGATGTGCCTTTCAAGGATGTCTATATTCATGCCCTTGTAAGGGATATGCAAGGTCAAAAGATGAGTAAGTCTAAAGGTAATGTCATAGACCCACTCATGCTAATAGATAAATATGGAGCTGACTCCTTTAGATTTTCCCTTGCCTCCTTCGCTGCTCAAGGTAGGGACATCAGATTTTCTGAAAAAAGAGTTGAAGGATATAGGCATTTTATAAATAAGCTATGGAATGCTGCCCAATTTATAATCAGATATAGTTCACTAAAAACTGATCAAGACATCTATCAACTTGAAGACCGTTTAGATCTACCTTCTAAATGGATCCTTAGCAGGCTTGCAAAGGTTGTTCAGGAGACAAATAGAGAGATCGAAGAATACCACTTCAATGATGCAGCTAATACCATCTATCAATTTGTTTGGCATGAATTTTGTGATTGGTATCTCGAGATCACAAAACCCACCCTTTATGGGCATGTCCAAGAAAATAAAGAGATAGTTGTTGATTGTCTGTTCTATATTCTTAAAACAATACTATTAATGTTACATCCCTTCATGCCCTACATCACGGAGGAAATCTGGCAGAGCCTACCGCATGAGGGCGAGAGCATTATGGTGGCGCCTTTCCCCGTGCAACGACCTGAATGGAACGCCCTGCAGGCAGAGGAGCGTATGCAG
>JAOAEO010000019.1 GCA_026416735.1 Thermodesulfovibrionales bacterium | reverse complement strand
GCCCTATGCCATCTATCTCTTTATGATTGCTCTCTACAGAGGGTGGATCGTAGATTCTTCTGCCTAACATCTGATAACCTCCACAGAGCCCCATTATCTGCACCCCTTTATGGAAGGCTCTCTTTATGCTTTCTTCAAGACCTGTCTCCCTCAAAAAAAGCAAGTCCTTAACAGTGCTCTTTGTGCCAGGAATGATTACCATGTCGGCATTTTCGATATCTGTTACATTTTGAGAGTAAACTATATCCACATCTGGTTCATAAAAGAAAGGATCAAAGTCGGTAAAATTAGAGATAAACTGGAGTTTAATTATGACTATTTTGATCTTTGTAGAAGCTATTTCTACATCTTTTATCATTGCAGGCTTTATTGAAAAGGTATTTCTTGTAAGAGCAAGTCCATCCTCTTCTGGTAGACCGATCCCTGTAATAAATGGGATGACTCCTATGACAGGGATACCCGTTTTTTGTTCGATCAGTTTTAGTCCCTTTGACAGAATTTCAGGATCACCTCTGAATTTATTAATCACAAAGGCATTGATATATTTTTTATCCCTACCAAGAAGCTTAGTTGTGCCATAAAAGGAGGCAAATACTCCACCTTTATCGATGTCGCCGACCAATAAGACTGGAGACTTAGCGTAACGAGCGACTGCCATATTCACGATATCATACTCTTTAAGATTTATCTCTGCTGGGCTTCCTGCGCCTTCAATAATAATTAGATCATATTTCTTCAATAGCCTTTTATATGAGACCTTAACGGCTTTCCATGCTTCCTCTTTGTAGGCGTAATATTCCTTCGGTTTCATGTGGCCAATTGCTCTTCCATGGATTATCACCTGAGAACCCATCTCTCCAGAGGCTTTTAGCAGAATCGGGTTCATATCTATGGTGGGCTCTGTGCGAGCAGCCTCTGCCTGGAGCGCCTGAGCTCTACCGATCTCCCCCCCTTCAAGTGTTATAAAGGAATTTAAAGCCATATTTTGTGCCTTAAAGGGAGCTACATTATAACCTCTATCATTAAAATATCTGCATAAAGCTGCTACTATTAATGTCTTACCAACGCCAGACCCTGTTCCTTGAATCATTAAAGCTCTCTTCATTCTGCCCCCTTAGAAAGAAATACCATTAATCAACTTTACCACAGGATATCTTTCCCATAACTCAATGATATTGACTCCACCATGATCCTGTTCGATCCTAAAAATATTCTCTAAAGGTATCCCTAAAAAATGGCAAAGTAAAATTCTATTAACTCCGCCGTGAGCAACTATAGCAATATTTTCATTATCTGCCCTATGGCTTTCTATAATCTTTTCTAAACATTTCAAAACCCTATCTCTGACCTGTAAAGTGCTTTCTCCCATTGGCGGTGAATAGCTTAGAGGATCCTTTGTCCATCTATCGAATTCCAAGGGATACTTTTCTTTTATCTCAAGATAAGTCATGCCTTCCCATAAACCAAAATTTCTCTCAGTAAGCTCAGGTAATTCAACGGGGGTCAAACTAAAGGGTTTTGCAACGATCTCGGCACTCTTAACAGCTCTTTTTAAGGGAGAGGTATAGACAGCATTTAAAAGAGGTCTTCTAACAGTCTCATCCCCCTTTGGTGGTTTGGGTTCTCTTTCAATTAAGGGATTTTTCTCTCTTTCAACCCTAATCTTTTGAGCATATCGCACTATGAAATCCAATGTTTTATTAATCTGCTCCACGCCTCTATCTGAAAGAGGTATATCTATACTCCCTTTATATCTTTTAACTTCATCACCTTCTGTAGCACCGTGTCTTATTAAATATATAGTCGTGACCATATTATCACTAAAATTAAAAATAGCACCTCCGTCATCTCACTTAAGGCGCCAAGATTATCTCCTGTTAGACCACCAAATCTTTTATCACAGAAAGCTATCCACCATCTGCAGAAGATATACATAATAACAACTATAACTATGTTAAATAGATATTGTGGTTTTGGAGCAAAAGAGATAAAAAGAAAATACAAACCCATTAATGTAATTATAAAAATGATAGTTGTGATTAGAAATTCTCTATTCCCTACTCCTTCTAAAAAAATTTTACCAAGTCCCTCATCTTTTGCGGGTTTGCCATAGAACATTGCCGTGACCATAGTCCATTTAGGAACTACAGGCATAAGAAATAGAGTACTATAGTGGATAAAATAAGGCATATGGGAGATCCCCTTTAAAGAGAGGTATTTTAGAGCAAGGGTAAAAACTATTGCCATTATACCTATTGGTCCAGCAGTGGAGTCCTTCATTACTGTTAGCCGCTTTTGTCTATCCCTATTGTCGTCTCCTGTAGACTTTACAGAGAGAGCATCGAAAGTATCAGAGAGTCCGTCAAGATGAAATCCACCATTCAATAAAACCAAAAAAAGCAATAGAAGAGCTATCACTAATTCTTCATGGAAGATCAAATTTAAAGCGTAATTTAATAGAAGGAGCAAAAATCCTTGAAAAAACCCAACAAAGATAAAAGCAGAGGAGCTCTTTGCTATTTCCTTCTCATTATAATAGGAATCTATTTTAATAGGCAAAATCGTTAAAAATTGCAAAGCGATCATAAAATTCTTTATCATAAGAATTCAATTTTCGATCTTACCCGAGGAGGACCCTCAATTTTGAATCTCGTTAGAGACTCCTGCCTCACCAAAAGTTGCCATTTCTCTATAAATCTTAATTCCAGCTTCTATCATAAGCATTGCTAATGCCGCTCCTGTTCCCTCTCCCAGTCGGAGATCGAGATTTAAAATGGGCTTTAATCCTATTTTTTCAAGCATAACCCTATGTCCATTTTCAGCCGACATATGTCCTGCGAAAATATAGTCTTTTACCACAGGTTGCATTTCATAAGCAATTAAGGCACCAGCAGTCGATATAAAACCATCTATTACAACGGGTATCCTATTAGAAGCAGCTCCAAGAATAATCCCTGCTATACCACCTATCTCTGTACCACCAACCTTAGCAAGAACATCTAATGGATCCTTAGGATTTGGATTATTAATCTCAATTGCTCTCTCAATCGCCTTAATCTTTCTCTTATAAGAATCATCTGATATACCTGTTCCCTTACCTGTTACTTCTGGAATTGGCTTACCCGTTAAGAGGGCTGCTATTGCACTCGAAGGAGTTGTATTCCCTATACCCATATCGCCTGTCCCAAAGATTCTGTATCCCCTTTGATAGTATTCATTGGCAAGTTCAACACCTACTATCACAGAATTTTCTGCCTGCTCTTTTGACATAGCAGGGCCTTTAACCATATTATTAGTTCCAAACATCACCTTTTTAGAGACGAGACCTTCAAGACTTCCGAAATCATAGTCTACCCCTATATCGACTACTACGACCGTTGCTCCAGCATGTCTTGCGAGTACATTTATACCTGCTCCCCCCCTTAAGAAATTATAAACCATCTGTTTTGTTACTTCCCTCGGATATGCCGAAACTCCTTCTTCTGTAACTCCATGATCTCCAGCAAAGGTAAAGATAACCTTTTTACTAACATCTATATCTAACCCTTTTCTTATTCCGAATATCCTTTTTGCAAATTCTTCCAATCTACCAAGACTACCGAGGGGCTTTGTTAAATTGTCGAGATGTCTTTGAGCTATGTCATAATAAATGCTCTCTACTGGCTCTATTTTACTAATTGTATGTTTAATGAAGGAATTCATAGAGACCTCTCACTCTTTAAGTTTGAATATTTTTCAGTATGTCAAATCATAAATAATTTATAAGCATCTTTAACCTTTAATTTTGATTTCTAAGCCCGATATAGATAGATATACCTCGTCAGCCATATTCGCAACTCTTTGATTGAGCAAGCCCGCCAAGTCTCTAAATCTTCTTGAAAGCTCGTTGTCCGGCACAATACCCATTCCCACTTCGTTGGAGACGATAATTAACACCATTCCATAGGTCTCACAAAATAAATGCAAAATATCTATGAACCTATCAATCTCATTCTTTAAAAATAGATCTTCTCTCTGTCTTATCAAGATATTTGATAACCAAAGAGTAAGACAGTCTATCACTATGCATTGATACTTTTTAAAGGCAATCTTTAATGTATCAACCAGTCTAATGGGCTCTTCATATAGATCCCATCCCTCTCCTCTTTGTTTTTTGTGATTCAAGATCCTTTCTTCCATTTCTCTATCGAGAGGTTCAGCCGTTGCAATATAAGCCTTTTTATCATAGGGCGATGCAACTTTTAAAGCCAAAGAACTTTTACCACTCCTTGCACCTCCAATTATAAAAACAAGCTTACTTTTCTCTGATAGCATCTACTTTTTATCGTGAAAGGCTAATTCTTTATCAAAAATCCCTTTAAGTATTAAATTCGCACAGAATTTCCCACACATTGTGCAAGATAAACCTTCTCCATTGTCTCTTTTAGATTTGATCTCTTTAGCCCTAATAGGATCTATTGCATATTTAAATTGTTCTTCCCAACACATATCTCTTCTTGCCTTAGATATTAGCTTATCAGCTTTGGTATCCTTCTTCTTTATCATATCTCCTACATGGGCAGCAATCCTTGCAGCTATAACACCTTCACGGACATCTTCTGGGAATGGTAAACCGAGGTGTTCAGCAGGAGTTACATAGCAAATGAAATCAGCGCCATAGGCAGAAGATAGTGCTGCCCCTATAGCAGATGTAATATGGTCGTAACCCGGTGCAATATCTGTAGTTATTGGTCCTAACATATAGAAAGGAGCTTCACCACTCATCTTTTTTTGCAACACTATCGTCGCTTCAATTTCATTAATAGGTATGTGCCCAGGTCCTTCCACCATCGTCTGACAGCCAGCTTCTCTACCGATTTCTGCCAATTCACAGTTTATAATCAATTCCTGCATTTGGACTCTATCATTAGCATCATGAATTGCACCTGCCCTAAAACCATTTCCAAGGCTCAAAACTACATCGTATTTCTTTAGGATATCTACAACAGTATCAAAATGTTCATACAAGGGATTTTCCTGATTGTTATACTCCATCCACGCAACCATATAGGCACCACCCTTAGAGACGAGCCCACCATAACGATAATGTTGTCTTCTGAGCATCTCTACAGTTCTTCTGTTGATTCCGCAATGAATTGCCATAAAAGAGACCCCTTCACTACATTGCCTTTCTGTGATTTCAAAGAGGAGCTCCTTAGGCATTTTCACTGCTGCACCGTATTTCTCTATACTGATGGCGAAAGCTTCATAAAGGGGGACGGTGCCAATGGGGAGATTGATAGCTTCCATCACAGCTTTTCTTATTTTCTTTATATCCCCTCCCACGCTCAAATCCATCAAAGTATCTGCACCATATTCTTCGGCAATCTTTGCCTTTTGAACCTCCATCTCCAAGTCTATAATATCTGTAGAAGTGCCTATAGAAGCGTTTACTTTAGTTCTAAGCCCTTTACCTATGCCAACTGCTTTGCTCTTTCTCCTACCATTTGAGGGTATTACTATCTTCCCTTCTGCTACTCTCTTTCTAATTATTTCTGGGTCAATACCTTCGTCCTTTGCAATTGTAAACATTTCTGGAGTTATTTCACCCTTCAAGGATCTCTCAAGTTGAGTCATAGGACCTCCTAAAATAAAAAATCCTCAGAGCGGGATGCCCTGAGGATTGCACCCTTTTTACTTCATCCTCAAAAAGGGATTCCTCGATATAATTTTCTCAAAGGAATCCCCCCCTATCCCCGAGGGAGACTAAAATTGCAGGCAGGTCTTCTGGCTTCCGGACCTTTTAAGGTATCTAATTCAATATAGATACCAACCTACTAACCGCCTTCCCATTTGCAAATGCAAACAGTGGCATTATGGCTTTCGTTTTCCGGTTACAGCGGCGGGACCGCCTCCGACTCGGCTTTCACCTCACGGAGTTCCCTTTTAAGCTCTTTCAGCACCTGCTCGGTTATTATAAACTAAGCACAAAAGGAAAAGTCAATAATTGAAAAGTATTTAAGGCAATTTAGCTTAGAGAAGTAAAGTTTTGATATTAAAGGTTTGATATTAATGGTTATTTTAAGTTAATCTTAAAAATGGACATTTTTAGAATCATTGCCGAAAGGTTAATAACCGAAGCAATTGAAAGGGGAGAGTTTGAAAATCTCGAAGGGTCTGGCAAACCTCTTAAGTTTGAAGAAGAAGCTCACATCCCTGAAGATTTAAGGATAGCTTACAAAATATTGAAGAACGCGGGATTTGCTCCACCGGAATTAGAGTTAAAAAAAGAGATTATTAATATGAAAGACTTAATAAATAGTCTTGATGATGACAAAGAGAGACTTAAAAAAATCCGAGAGCTCAATTTTAAAATAATGAAGCTTAATATGATGAGAAAAAGACCTCTCAATTTAGAGGAATTCCCATTGTATGAGGAAAAATTATTGAATAAAATGATAAAAGATCAACCCTAATGAAGCTATATAGCTAATGCCAATTGTAACCTTTGATCAAGAATTAGATGGGGAGATTTTTAAAAAAAGATTCTTCTAAAGAAGTGAAGAAATAAATATAAGAAATGCACCTTGAACATCGAGAACCTCTGTTGGTTATTCCTCTGGGAGGAGTTGAAGAAGTCGGTCTTAATATGACCGTTTTTCAATACGGTGACGATCTTATGGTTGTAGATGCTGGATTAATGTTCCCAGAGGAAGATATGCTCGGCGTAGATTATGTAATTCCAGACTTTACTTATCTTTTAGATAACAAAGAGAAATTCAAAGGTATAATAGTTACCCATGGACATGAGGATCATACGGGGGCTCTACCATTCCTACTTAAAGAGTTAAAGGTTCCTATTTATGCGACTCCTTTAACTATTGCCTTCATTAGAGAAAAACTTAAGGAACATGATCTTAGGGATGTACCCCTCATTAAAGTTAAACCGAGAGAGTCCATAACCATAGGTTCCTTTGAAGTTGAATTCTTACGAGTAACTCATAGTATTGTTGACGGTGTTGGTCTTGCCATTAAAACGCCCTATGGGATAATAATTCATACAGGAGATTTCAAACTGGATCCTACTCCTGTCGATGGTGAACTTATGGACCTCCAGAGGTTCTCCTATTATGGAGAGAAAGGAACCCTCCTTTTATTATCTGATAGTATGAATGCCGAGAAGGGAGGCTTTACTTTTTCTGAGAAGGAAGTTAGAAGAGCCTTCGAAGATATCTTCTCCAAGACAAAGGGTAGAATTATTATTGCTACTTTTGCTTCCAATATACACCGAATCCAGCAGGCTATAGATGTGGCAGTTCAATTTGGAAGAAAGGTCATAATGTGTGGCAAAAGTATGGTCTCAAACTGCCAAATAGCATTAGACCTCGGTTACTTACGCATCCCTCCAAATACATGGATAAGATTAGAAGACATTAAAAAAGTTCAAGACCATGAGATAGTAATAATAGCTACAGGTAGTCAAGGTGAACCTATGAGCGTCATGTCCAGAATTGCTATGAATGAACATCCCCATATAAAGATCAAAGAAGGAGATACTGTCATCTTATCTGCGAGAATTATCCCAGGAAATGAGAGGGCAATAGGTAAAATCATCAACCATCTGATGCGCAGGGGTGCAAATGTTAAGTATGAAAAGGTTTCAGACATTCATGTATCTGGACATGCCTCTAAGGAAGAACTAAAGTTAATGATAAACATAGTAAAACCAAGATTTTTTGTGCCGATTCATGGCGAATATAGATTTTTGAGGTATCATGCTAATCTCGCTAAAAAAGCAGGGATACCAGAAGAAAATATATTTATCTTAGATAATGGAGAGATCTTAGAAATAACAGAAGCGGGTATCATTAAAAATGGCAAGGTACAATCAGGTCGAATTTTTATTGATGGGAAGGGTAGCACAGGGGTACAGGATGTCGTATTACGAGACAGACTTAGGCTTGCCCACGATGGAGTAGTAATAATCCTTGTAGGTATAGAAAAACTTTCAAAGAGGGTAGTTTCTGGTCCTGAGATAATCTCCAGAGGCTTTATCTTTGAAGACGCTTCTCAGGACATTATCAATGAAGTTAGGCATTTGATGACTAAAACCCTTTCTAACATAGAGGATGATTTAATTTCAGACATCTCAGCTATACAGAACAAATTAAGATCAGTTCTTAAAAAGCATCTTAGAGATACTATGGATAGAAGGCCAATGATAATCCCTATCGTTATGGAAGTATGAAAGACGAATAATATTTATAAAAATGTTAATATTTATAAAAATGTATTATTGGTGTTAGGTTGGACTTGAATCCAGAAATTTTAAAGGCTCTATTCTTAGGCATTATTCAGGGACTTACAGAATTCCTCCCCATAAGTAGCACAGCACATCTGATCTTAATACCTTGGATTTTCAACTGGCAAGGAGATGTCGATACTTTAACCTTCGATGTGGCAATCCATGGTGGAACACTTCTTTCTCTCTTGATTTGCTTTTATAGGGATTGGTTAACATTATTAATTGAAAAAAGAGAGATGCTCATCTATATCTTGCTGGCTACAATACCAGCAGGTTTAGCCGGGTTGTTTTTAAGAGATGTTGTCGAGAATGCTTTCCGAAATCCTCTGATGATTGTTGTTTCTTTAGTTTCCTTTGGCATCTTGATGCTCTTTGCTGAGAAGTTTTATAGGAATAATATCATAAATCAGAAGGTAAAGGTTTCATTCTTAGACGCTCTTTTCATAGGTTGTGCTCAAGCAATTGCTTTAATCCCTGGCGTTTCCCGTTCTGGTGTCACCATAACTGCTGGATTATTTAGAAAGATAAATAGGCATGAAGCTGCGAGATTCTCCTTTCTATTGTCAACTCCTGTTATAGGAGGCGCCTTCATTTTAGAAGGTCTTAGGATAGTAGACTATCCACAGAATTACTCCATCGATTTGATGATAGCTGGGTTTTTGTCAGCTGCCATATCCGGTTATATTGCAATAAAGTTCCTTCTAAATTTCCTAAAGAGATATCCTTTGAACCTATTTGTATATTACAGATTTGCTCTTGCTGTTATAATATTATCAATATGGCTGAATCAGTAAAATATATCACCTCCTTCGATGAGGATAAACCTCAAAGTTTTTTTTCGAGCAGAAAATTTCAGTATATAAAGGGTGTGATAGCTCTACTTGGTAGTATATATATGGCCATTTCCCTATTTACCTTCGATATATGGGACAAATCCATTCTTACTTTCTCTAATAAACCGATTAGTAATTATGGTGGAGTTGTTGGTTCCTATTTAGCCGATGGAATATTGGCTATCTTCGGCTTCCCTGGCTATTTAATACCTCTCTTTGTCTTTATTTGGGGATTAAGGAGGATTTTAAACATACAAAGAAACTTATTGCTTCTATTTGGAACCTTGCTCTTTTTTCTTTCCCTCCCTTTGCTCATACAACTTATTACAAAATATGTCTTGTCCTATAATGAACACTACGGCGGATTGATAGGATATTTGCTAACAAATCTTTTTGTCAGTCTTCTTTCTACTACTGGAGCCTTTATACTTAGTATAGCCTGTCTTATTATATCTCTAATTTTGATCACCCCCTTTTCAATATTTAAAATAATAAGTAAAAGAAATCATCAGAATAGAGATGGAGATGATAATAGTGAACTTAGAGAAAAATTTAAAGCAATTGACGTAAAAGAAGAGTCTACCGATTACTCCAAAGTCATTAGACAAACCACCTCTTTTCAAGTTACGTCCCCTCCAAAGAGTGGTGATTACCTCTTACCCCCTCTCGAACTATTAGCCAATCCTGAACAGGGAATCTCTCAAACGAAGGATGAGATCAATTTGGCTATTGCAGGGCTTGAAAAAAAACTTTCAGATTTCGGTATTAAAGGGAGAATTAGGCAGGCGAACCCTGGTCCAGTAGTCACTATGTATGAGTTTGAACCTGCTGCAGGAGTAAAGATAAACAGGATTGTCTCTCTATCGGATGACTTAGCTTTAGCACTCCGTGCTCCGAGTATTAGGGTTTATCCAATTGCTGGCAAAGCTGCAATAGGCATTGAGGTGCCAAATAAGAGAAGAGCTATCGTCTATTTACGAGAGATAATGGCTTCTGATTCCTTCCAAAAAAGTAATTCACTGCTAACCCTCGCCCTCGGTAAAGATATTTTTGGCAACCCTGTGGTAACCGATTTGACTCGGATGCCTCACCTCCTCGTTGCTGGTGCAACCGGTTCTGGTAAGAGCATTTTTATCAATACCCTCATATTAAGTATTCTCTATAAGGCAAGTCCTTCTGATGTAAAGATGTTATTAGTCGATCCTAAGTTATTGGAGCTCTCAGCTTATGCCGATATTCCCCATCTGATTGCTCCTGTTATTACAAACCCTAAGGAAGCATCGGTTGCTCTCCAAAAAATGGTTCTTGAGATGGAGAGGAGGTATAAATTATTAGCCGATCGGGGAGCTAAGAGCATAGAAAATTTTAATAGAGAATTAGACCCTTCCGAAAGACTACCTTATATCGTTGTATTCATAGATGAGCTTGCAGATCTTATGTTCACAGCACCAGCAGATGTAGAAAATGCTATTACAAGGCTTGCACAGATGGCAAGAGCATCGGGAATACATCTTATCCTTGCAACTCAGAGACCCTCTGTTGATGTGATTACAGGATTAATAAAAGCCAATTTCCCCGCAAGGATATCCTTCCAACTAACTACAAAGGTAGACTCCAGAACGATACTCGATAGTCAAGGAGCAGAACAGTTATTAGGAATGGGTGACATGCTATTTATGATACCGGGAGCTAAAATCATGAGAATTCATGGCGCCTATGTCAGTGAAAGAGAGGTAACGGAGATTACACAATTTATTAGAGATCAGAAAAAGCCTGACTATACTTTCTTCCAAAATATAAAGGTCTTGAATGAAAACCTCGAAGAAAGAGCAGAAGAAAATGATAGAGACGAGATTTACTATAAAGTTATCGAATATGCCTCTTCCTTAGGAGAAGTCTCTATATCGAGTATTCAAAGGAGGTTCAAGATTGGTTATAACAGAGCTGCCAGAATTATGGAACTTCTCGAAGAAGATGGACTGGTGGGACCACCAAAGGGTGCTGGAAAACCGAGAGATTTTATTCCAAAGAGATGAAGACCTCAAAAAATGAATACTGAGTCTGAACTATAACTAAAAATTAGTAAATAAAGATGGACTTAAAAGAGATCCAAATATGAGCTTAATAACTTTTGCAATATTCCTTCTTCTTATTTTTTCAAGTTACCTATGTGCATTCGAACTCGATGATGAGATAATTACTATTCAAAAGGCCTTTGAAGAGATTAAAGACATAAGTGGTAGTTTTATACAAAGGAGCACACTAAAAGATTTAAAGAGAACAGATATTTACAAAGGTCGCTTCTACATAAAGGGGGAGAAATTCAAATGGGAATACTTAGGGGA
Source organism: Thermodesulfovibrionales bacterium (assembly GCA_026416735.1). Lineage (GTDB taxonomy): Bacteria > Nitrospirota > Thermodesulfovibrionia > Thermodesulfovibrionales > Dissulfurispiraceae > DYHD01. The sequence goes on along the minus strand of JAOAEO010000019.1, from coordinate 5,948 downwards.
TAGACCCCAAACGGTTTATGTATTAGAAGATAAGATCATTATTTATCTTAAAAACGACAAACAAGCTTTCGTATCATCAGTGGACTCCTCCCCTTACAGGAAGTCGCCTCTTGTTCTTTTAAAGGGATTAAAAGATATCAAAGATGATTTCCATATCTCTAAAAAGGATAAAACCCTCGTCTTAAAACCTAAAAAGACCTTCGATAATGTCTCTCGAATAGAGATTATTCTTACTCAAGAAAAATTCCCCATTAAATATTTAAAGATAGTCGATAACTTATCTAATATTATTGAATTGGATCTTAGAGATATTAAAATAAACACAGGCATAAAGGATAAAACATTTGAATTCAAACCTCCTGAAGACGTTTCTCTAATCAAGCAGTAATCTACAGTAGCAAAAATGGATATTATAACCACACATCTAAATGCAGACTTTGATGCCTTAGCTTCTTCAATAGCTATAAAAAAGCTTTATCCTCAAGGGATAATCGTTATGCCTGGCGCTATGGAGAAAAAGGTCAAGGAATTTGCAGACTTATTTTTCCCCACAGAAATCAAAAAAATTAAAGAAGTCCCTATCGAGGAAGTTAAAAGACTAATTATAGTGGATACCAAACACCCCGATAGAATTGGTCCTCTTAAATCACTCCTTTCCAAAAGTGGAATAAAAATACATATATATGATCATCACCCCATAACTAAGGATGACATAAAGGGGGAGTTAGAAATAATAGACAATGTAGGAGCTGTATCAACCTTGATAACCGAGATTTTGCAGAAAAAGAAGATACCAATTACGCCGATGGAAGCTACTTTACTATGTCTTGGCATCTATCAAGAAACTGGATCTCTTCTCTTTCCAACTACTACACCAAAAGATCTCTTAGCTGTCTCTTTTTTACTAAAGAGAGGTGCTAATTTAAACATTGTATCCGATTTCCTAAGGGTCGAAATGAGCAAAGAAGAAATAACTCTCTTAAATGAACTAATTCGATCTATGAGAGAGATCATCTTAGAGGATAAAAAAATTAAGGTAGCAAAGGGTAATATGGAAGGCTTTGGAGATGTCGCCCATTTAGCACACACTATTATGGATATGGAAGATATCGATGCTCTATTTATGTTAGTGGGAATTGCAGACAAAATCTTAATAGTCGCAAGGAGCAAAGCTCCGGAAGTAGATGTTGCTCAGGTTTTAAGTGAATTTGGTGGCGGTGGTCATCCTGCAGCAGCTTCAGCAACCATCAAAGATATGCCCTTCGAAATAGTTGAGGAAAGGTTGGAAAGCACTCTAAGAAGGCATATAAAACCTATGAAACTGGCTGGAGATGTCATGACCTCCCCTGTCATAGTAATAAATTGGGATAAAACGATAAAGGATGCCGAAGAGATGATGACAAAATATGGTGTAAATGTCTTGCCCATTGTAAAAAACAACATATATTCAGGGATATTAACTAGAGAAGTTGTTGAAAAAGCTTTGTTCCATGGCTTCCATAAAAGTAAGTGTCTTGACTTTTCAACCATAGATGCCACTACAGTAACGCCCTCTACATCAATAAAAGAGGTTGAAGAAATTATGGTTGAACAAAATCAGAGGTTTGTACCAGTCTTAGATGGTGAAAGGATAGTAGGAGCAATAACAAGAACTGATATTATGAGGATGCTCTATGAAGACCTGCTGAGAAAAAGTAGAATTCACGATAGCGATTTAGCAAAGAGTAGAACTTCTGGAGGACTACAGAGGAACATATCTACCTTGATGGCTGAGCAGTTTCCAAAACCTCTATTTGAATTACTTCAAAGGGCTGGAGAAGTTGCTGATTCTATGGGCTATGGAACCTATTTAGTAGGTGGTTCCGTGAGAGATTTGTTGAGACGAGAAGAAAATTTAGACATAGATATAGTAGTGGAAGGAGATGGTATTGAATTTGCAAAAAGATTGTCTACTCTAACAGGAGCAAAGATACTCACCCATAAAAGATTCGGAACTGCCCGCATCATAGTGAATGAAATCAAGAAAAATGGCGAGCCCATTATCATCGATATCGCAACGGCTAGAACAGAATATTATGAGTCACCTGCTACTTTGCCCAAAGTGGAAGTTTCTTCAATAAAAAAAGATTTATACAGAAGAGATTTTACCATAAATACACTAGCTGTGAAACTAAATAAAAAGGATTTTGGACTACTGATAGATTTCTTCGGTGCTCAGAGAGATTTGAAAGACAAAGTCATTAGAGTGCTACATAATCTCAGCTTTGTCGAAGATCCAACGAGAGCCTTTAGAGCTATAAGATTTTCTGAAAGATTTGGCTTTAAATTAACAAAGCATACAGAAAATTTGATAAAACTTGCCATAAAAATGAATATTTTTGAAAAACTTTCGGGGTCGAGAATCTATGATGAACTTATGCTTATTTTTAAAGAGACAAATCCAATAAAGACTATAAAGAGGCTCGATGATTTTGGTCTTTTAAAGGTAATTCACCCAAAGCTTATACTCAGAGGTAATGTGGAAAATCTCTTAGAGGCTGTCTATGAAACAATAGTTTGGTTTGAGCTCCTCTTCCTTGAGGAAAAATATGACAAAGGAATTATCTTTCTAATGGCCTTGACAGAAAACCTTAATCATCAAGAACTTAAAGAAGCACTTAAGAGGTTGATGGTTTCAAAACACATCGAAGAAAAGATAATGCAAAATAGACATTTTACTCATGAGATTCTCAGGAAACTTAATCCAGACAATCCTATAGATATTTATCATCTTTTAACAGGTAAAACAATAGAATCCATACTTTTTGCTATGGCAGCAAGTAAAGACAATGACAAAAAGAGAGCAATTTCCCACTATCTTTTAGAATTGAGATCTATAAAACCCTTAATAAAAGGAAAGGACCTGATAGATCTCGGAATCCCACCAGGTCCTATCTATTCCGATATCTTTGCAAAGATACTAAATGAAAAACTTTGTAAGAGACTAAATACAAAGCAAGAAGAGTTAGAATTCGCAAAAAGAATTGTTGAGTTACACCACTCACCATAAAGGTATTTTAAAATTCTTTTACTTTAAATGTGCATGAATGTTGATTGAAAATATACATTAAAGAGTAGTAATTTCTTTCAAAAAGAGAATTCCTTTAGCAAAGGGTATAACCTATTTCTTCCTCTTTTTGGCAACATGGATGCAAGGTCTCCTTGCGATTACCACATTTACTCCTTCTGAATCGAGCTTTTCTTTTAAAACAGCCTCTGTCGTCTCATGATCGAGTGGATCAACTACCGTCACCGATGCAGCACCACAGGCTTTACAAATCTCCTCTAAGCTCACCTTACCACCTTCTTCACCTTTAGCTGTTATGCCCGTCAATGGTGTAGGTTGATGACCTGTCATGGCAACTGAGGAATTATCCAAAATGGCAACGAGGATGTTAGCTTTATTATAGACAGCACTGATTAAAGCGGGAATACCGGCATGCAAAAAGGTAGAATCTCCAATAACTGCAGCCACTCTCTTAACGCCTTGTTGAGACATGCCAGCTGCTTGGCTTATCCCAGCACCCATACATAGACAGGTATCTAAAGCAAAAAGGGGTGGGCTTGCGCCTAAAGTATAGCAACCGATATCACCAGCTGTAAAGGTTGGTTTTACCGCTATCAAAGACTTATAGAAATCTCGATGGGAGCATCCTTGACACATTACGGGAGGTCTTAAAGGCAATGAACTCAAAAAACTTGGAGGATCAGTCTTTGAAACTTTTCCATTATAATAGGCAGTTAACACATCAGGACCTAATTCTCCTTCAGGACTAATCTCACCGGTCATCTTCCCTTTAACATTAGTAGAGTATCTTCTAACGATTCCTTCTACAAAAGGATAGCATTCTTCTAAAACCCAGACTTCCTCCAGATCTTTAACAAAATCCTCGATGATCTTCTCGTTAAAGGGGTAGGAAGATATCTTTAATATTGCAAACTCATCTCCATATTCCTTTGCATAGGCATATCCCAAACCACAGGCTACAATGCCTTTCTTCTGATTATTTTTGAATATCTTGTTTAGTCCAGAATTCTCTGACCATCTCTTTAATTTTTCCTGTTTTTCATTTAGAATCTTGTGGCACTTAATAACATTAGATGGGACGGCAATCATTCTTGCTGGGTTTTTAATAACTGAGACAGGATTTTGAGGTCTAATCTCCCCAATTTCGACTACACTACTTGTATGGCATATTCTGGTTACAACTCGTACTATGACAGGCAATTCCATCTCCTCTGATAAATCAAAAGCAGTTATAACCATCTCTTTTGCTTCTTTACCATCACTCGGTTCAAGACACGGTATCTTGGCAAATTGTGCATAATATCTTGAGTCCTGCTCATTTTGGGAAGAAAAGGCACCAGGATCATCTGCAACTACTATAACAACTCCTCCCCTCACCCCTAAATAGGCAGCAGTCATCAAAGCATCGGATGCAACATTCAATCCAACATGTTTCATCGAACAGAGAGCCCGTCTACCAGTATAGGAGACTCCTATTGCCGTCTCCAATGCAACCTTCTCATTTATTGCCCATTCTGCTTTACCGTCAAAGTTCCTCGCTATGTACTCCAAAATCTGAGTTGCAGGTGTTCCAGGATAACTGCTTGCATAGGAGATCCCTGCCTCGATAGCCCCTCTCCCTATAGCATCGTCTCCTAACAATAAAGCTTTTGTCTTCTCTACATAACCCTTCATCCAATAACTCTCCTTCTTAAAATAATTTTTAATCTTTCCACTGAAATAACTTCAGAGTTAAAAGGAAAAGATATACACAAAAAACGATATTATCTTTTAAAACTTTTAAGTATAACACATTGTGAAGCATGAAAAGAAATTATATTTTGTAATTTTTATTGGGAGACGTCTAAGATATAATGTTGGACATGCTGAAACTATATAAAGATAAAACTTCTACACCATTTATCTTTTTTAATTAGTTTTATATAAAATATCACTTCCGTTTCAAAAGGAGTTAATTTATCATCTTTCATGATTTTTTTCTCTATTGACAACGGTGGTAATAAAGTCACTTTATGTGCCTGTGTATGAATTTTACTTAAAACAACATAATTTTTTACTTGACAAATCTCTTTCTTCTTGGTATCGTTTATTTAAAGTCTTTTCATTCAAAGACATTCTAAACAAAAAGGAGGAAAGGTATAATGACAAAGGCAGAATTAATTGATAAGATCGCCTCAACAGCTGGAATAACGAAAAGCGACGCTGCTAAGTCCCTCGATGCTACTATTGAGAGTGTTAAAGCGGCACTAAAGAAGGGGCAAAAGGTTACCCTCGTTGGATTTGGAACCTTCTCAGTTAGCAAAAGAAAAGCAAGAAAAGGTCGCAACCCAAGAACTGGCGAGGAGATTAAAATTCCAGCAACCAAAGTTCCTAAATTTGTTCCTGGCAAAGCATTAAAAGAAGCTGTAAAGTAGTCTTTATAAAATGGGCAGTATAATTCTTACTTCATATCTAATACTGCCCATTTTAATTCTTAACTTATAAGGAGAGGTTTTATGTTAACTGAATTTAGCATTGTGCCTATCGGCGTTGGGAGCAGTCTCAGTGATAAATTGGCGATTGTACTCAAAATTATTGATGAAAGTGGTATAACCTATAGAGTTAATCCTATGGGAACAGTTGTAGAAGGGACTTGGGAAGAAACGATGGATCTGATAAAAAAATGCCGGGATGCTCTCATGGAAACAGAAGAGAGAATAATTATAAATATTAAGATAGATGATAGGAAATCTAAGCATAATGCAATAGAAGAAAAGATCGCATCAGTAGAAAGAAAGCTGGGAAAAACCTTAAAAAAATAAAGGTCGAGCCTATTCTTTTGAATTTAAATCTAAAGGTTTTATAAATGCCGTTATCTTTTTAAATTAAAAAACAACTGATT
>JAOAEO010000199.1 GCA_026416735.1 Thermodesulfovibrionales bacterium | reverse complement strand
ATAGTCTTTTGAAATGCTAAAAAGAAGCAGATAAAGAGATATTTTTAAATTTTAAAACTTCTATCGGCAAATTTGGGCTCTTTTGAGTAGAAATTTTAAAAATTATTCTAACTAAAGCCATTGACTAATAGATGCGTTTAGTTAAGTAGTAAAAGATCAGTTTTGACATGACAGAAAGAATTTTAAATAAAGAAAAAATTTTTAATTATTCGTGAATAGAATAGATTTACTTACTTTAAATACAACAATGTTTAAATATAGTCAAGCAACGATTAGCGAATTCATTAACATAAGAAAGACTCAACAATTACTCAAAATATTAGAGAAAATTAAGTGGATTTCACCCTAAGATAAAGGTGGCATGCAAAACTAATAAATATAAACAAATATAAAAATATATAGCCTTTAACAGCAAAAAATTAATATTTTTATAATTAATCAAAAATTATATATTTCTTTGCCCTTTTAATAAGCGATGGCCTTAATCCAAGTTCTTCAAGGCTTTTAATCTTTCTATATTTTCTATATTTAATAATTGCCGATACAGTCTTGGGTCCAATGCCTGGAATTCGAAGTAACATTTCTTTATCAGCTCTATTAATTCTAACAGGATAGAGCTCTATGTTTCTTTCGGCCCATATCTCTTTAGGATCTTTATCGAGCATTAGATTGCCATTTCTATCGAATATAATCTCATGTCTCTTAAAGCCATATTTACGTATTAAGTAATCCGTTTGATAAAGGCGATGCTCGCGCATTAAAATATCATCTGGATTGACAGATCTACATTTCTCCCCAGGTATATTGGGATCACCTAGCCCCCGTTGGTAGGCAGAAAAATAAACTCGATGTATTTTCAATTTTTCATATAGCTTAAAGGTATAATCTACAATTTCTGAGTCAATCTCGTCAGAAGCTCCTACCACAAATTGAGTTGTAAAATTAATCCTCTTAGCTTCACAACTTTTTTGAATAAGTTTTGCAACTAAAGTCAAGGGTTTGATAATATCTTTAAGATAATCTTTCTTCTTTGAAAGTATTTGAAATCTTTTTTCTCCTGGCGTTTCAATATTCAATGAGACTGAATTAGCCAAGGAGATAGCCTCTTCAATGGCAGCTTCGGAAACCCCTGGCAATATCTTTAAATGGATGTATCCTGGATAGCCATACTTCTGTCTTAAAATACGAGCAGTAGCGATAATTTTCTCCATCGAATTATCAGGACTACCAACAACACCAGAACTTAAGAATAGTCCAAATGCTTTCTTCTTATGAAAGTACTCCATAAAAACTTTAGCTATTTCTTCAGGTTGAAGAGTACATCTTTTAATATTACTATCTACCCTTATAGGGCAATATTTACAATCATTTACACAAGCATTAGAAAGAAGAGTTTTCAAAAGGATGGAATAACCACCATTAGGAAGTGGCACAGGATAAAGCCATTTACCATCACAGCCTCTCTTTCTACGATCATATTTATTAGTGCCACAGGCACAGGATATATCATATTGGGAATAAGTAGAAAGGACCTCTAATTTTTCTAAGACATCCATTATATGATTTTATCACAAAGATCTAAGAAACTTTTAAAAAGGGGTTATTACCTTAAAACTATCAACAAAAAGGGCTTCTACTTTAGGAATTACCCTTTGTTAGTTTAAATATAACAATCTAACCCTGTGGAATTTTATTTAAATCGAAAAACTTGTTGTAAAAAACCTTTTGCTGAATGTTTAAAATAAAGGCGTATTTCCTCAAAATAAAATCTCTTTGAAATAAAATTATGCTTAAGCATTTTCATATCTCCTGAGTTTTTTCTCAT
>JAOAEO010000198.1 GCA_026416735.1 Thermodesulfovibrionales bacterium | reverse complement strand
ACTGGAACGATCCCACACTTATCACAATATACGACAGGAATTGGAGTTCCCCAATATCTTTGGCGGGAGATGCCCCAGTCTCTTAATCTATAATTGATTTTTTCTTCTCCTATTTTTTGTTTTTCAATATATTCAATAATTTTATCTCTTGCCTTATCGCTTTCGAGCCCTGTAAATTGGCAAGAGTTTATTAGAATTCCTTCCTCTTCGAAGGCTTTTGTTAACCCCTCTACTTGCCAATCGTCTTTATAGTCCTTTGGAACAATTACCACTTTTATGGGTAGGTTGTATTTTTTTGCAAATTCAAAGTCGCGTTGATCGTGGGCTGGTACAGACATAATAGCTCCTGTACCATATTCCATCAAGACAAAATTTGCGACGAAAATCGGAATTCGTTCATTATTAAGCGGATTTATTGCATAGTATCCGGTGAAAAAGCCCTCTTTTGTTTCCATATCGCCATATTTTGCTTTGACCATAGTTAAATTGTCGGGGTTGACTTTGAGCTTTTCAAGCAGAGGGTGAACGGGAGCAAGACACATAAAGGTGACTCCAAAGAGCGTATCAGGGCGAGTAGTGAAGATCCTCATAGTCTCATTCATTCCCTCAATAGGAAAATCTACTTCAACGCCTCTACTCTTTCCTATCCAGTTTTTTTGCATCGCCACAACCCTCTCAGGCCAGCCTATTAGCCCATTACAACCTTCGAGCAGCTCTTCTGCATAGGCTGTAATTTTAAAAAACCACTGTTCGAGTTCTTTTTGGGTGACCATACTATCACATCTCCAGCATTTACCGTCGATGACCTGTTCATTGGCAAGGACAGTTACGCAGGAAGGACACCAATTAACGTATGAAGCCTTCCTATAGGCAAGGCCTTTCTCAAGCATCTTTAGGAAAAACCACTGGTTCCATCTGTAATATTCAGGGCTACAGGTTGTAATCTCCTTAGACCAATCATAGCTAAACCCCATGCGTTTAAGCTGTTTCTTCATATATTCTATGTTTTCATAGGTCCATTTAGCGGGATGGACATTGTTTTTTATAGCAGCATTTTCAGCTGGTAGACCGAAGGCATCCCATCCCATAGGGTGAAGGACGTTATATCCCTTCATTAGTTTATATCTTGCTATAACATCCCCTATAGCATAATTTCTAACATGACCCATGTGGATTTTCCCAGATGGATAGGGGAACATCTCAAGACAATAAAATTTTTCCTTCCTTTGATCTATTTTTGTTTTGTATAAACCTATATCTTCCCAATATTTCTGCCATTTTAATTCAATCATATGTGGTTCATATCTCTCCTTCAAAACTACCTCCCATGGTGACGATTTAGTACATTGTTAAGAAAAAATCTAAAATAGAATATTAAGTAGTAAAATCAATGATTTTTAATCTTTAAGTTTATCAATTTTGCTTCAATAATGTCTATAAAATGACAAAAGGAGTAGCATAAAATTCTCTGTCTAAGAATTTAAAGAGAGAATAAGGAGTCTATTCTCCATTGTTCTAAAAAAGAAAGGAGGATACACCTATAGAAGTAAAAGAACTGATTAAATTAACATTAATAGATTTATGGACAGAATATAAGAGCTCTGAAGGTTTTTGGCTAAAGGAGAGAGATGAAGTTCAGTGCTGGCAGCAGAAAGGATGTTGAGCAAGCCTATAATAAATGGGCAAATAGATTACGATAACACCTAAAGCGGTCAGATGGATAGAGAAGGATTCAGAAGAGTTGCTTCACTTCTATAGTTGCCTTGAAAAATACATAGATAAACCATAATTGTTATTAGATTTTCGAAATAGTGTCTGGTAGTCTTATAGACTTTAGCC
>JAOAEO010000197.1 GCA_026416735.1 Thermodesulfovibrionales bacterium | reverse complement strand
GTTCCAGAACAGGCCTTTTATATGGTTGGTTCTACCCCCCCCCCGGAGGAGAAGGCAAGAAAACTCGGTTGGAGCAGATAAAAATAATTTAAGGAGTCTAATAGATGACAAATAAACTACAGTTAGATATAGTGACACCCTATGGGCAAGTGTTATCTGAAGAAGTAGATGAAGTGTCTGCTCAAGGAACAGAGGGAGATTTTGGAGTACTTGCTGGACATGTGCCTTTTGTTACTACCCTTAAGATTGGTATTTTATCATATAGAAAGGGAAATGTGACTGAATATGTCTTTGTAAATAGTGGATATGCAGAGGTGACAGCAGAGAAGGTAGTTATTATGGCCGATAGCGCTGAAAAGGCTGCCGATATCGATATAGAAAGAGCAAAGGCATCATTAAAAAGAGCGGAAGAGCGGTTGAAGAGAGCAGAAGAGATAGACTATGCTCGCGCTATGGCTTCCCTTGAAAGAGCTACTATAAGAATCCAATTGGCCCAACGGAGATAACCTTTTGGAAAGTTAAATAATAAAAAAGAGGGGTTCAATCCCCTCTTTTCTTGTTTAAATCTTCAACTATTTAAGTTGCCCTAAAATGACACCTAAATTAAAAGCTTTTTTAAGTATTCATCCTCCACCTTTAATTGCCTGTGTATTAGATGATAGAGATGTTCATGAAATCATTGAAAATTCTGTTAGTGCTGTCGATCTTGTCGAATTAAGGATAGATTTATTCGAGGAGATATCTCCTAAGTATGTTGTAAAGATGGTCAAAAATGCTAAGGAAAAGTTTAAGAAGCCTATCATAGCAACTATAAGAGATGTCAGCGAAGGGGGACAGAAGGAGGTTCCCGATAGACTTTCACTTTATAGAGCTGTGATGCCCTTCTCAGATTTGTTGGATGTAGAGATTAGTTTTGAGAATTTATTGAGAGAGATAAAGGCTATCATAAGTGATAAAACCTTGTTGATTGGTTCTTATCATAACTTCGATATCACTCCCTTTGATGAATATCTTGAGAGTATTATCGATAAGGCTACTACCTTAGGGGTAGATATTACAAAAATTGCTGTAAAGGCAAACAGCCGAGATGACCTTATTAGGCTGTCACTTTTTACTTTGAATTATCAAAAAAGGGGCATCGTTACAATATCTATGGGGCAAGAAGGGTTACCTTCAAGGGTTGTGATGCCATTGTTTGGTTCAATCATAGTATACGGTTATATTAGTAAACCTTATGCTCCTGGACAGTTGTCGATTATGCAGCTAACAGAAGTTTTTAGCTTACTTAATATCCGATAATTCACCAATTTTATCTTTCTTACCCACTATTACAAGTAAATAGTCGTCTGGATTTAGATATTTCAAAGCAGCCCTTTGAACAGATTCTTTGGTAACTTTATTAATATATTCTGGGTATTTTTTGATGTAGTCAACTCCTAAATTATAAAACTCTATTAGGGTCAAAAATTCGGCAATCTTTCTGCTGGTATCGAATCTTCTTGGAAAGCTACCGATAAGGAATGCTTTTGCATCCTCTATTTCTTGATCGGTTACGAGTTCAGCTCTCATTTTTTGCATTTCTTTGAGTATTTCCTTTATCACTATATGGGCAGTTTCATTTCTGGTCTGTACCTCAATGAAGAATTCACCAGGTTCTTTATTTGGGCTGAAGTAACTATATATTGAATAGGTAAGACCCAATTCATCTCTAATGGTTTTCATAAGTCTTGAGGCAAAGCCCCCTCCACCAAGCAAGTAATTCATTACTAATACATCATAATAATCGGGGTTATCCCTGCTAATACCTTTGTGCCCTAAAACGATATTTGCTTGTGTAATAT
>JAOAEO010000196.1 GCA_026416735.1 Thermodesulfovibrionales bacterium | reverse complement strand
ACGCATTATTCCCCCTTACTATTGCCTTCTCATACCACTCTCTTGCAGTCTTATAATCCCCACGCGAATAATTTAATATCCCTAAATTGTTCATAGCATCAGTATTCCCCTTTTCGACCGCTCGTAAATACCACTTCTCCGCATTGTCAAAATCAATTTTTTCATAATATAGGTACCCTAAATTATTCATAGCAATATCATTCCCTTTTTCGGCCGCTCGTAAATACCACTGCTCCGCCTTCTCCTTATAACCCTTTTCTTTATATAGGGTCCCTAAATTATTCATAGCAATATCATTCCCTTTTTCGGTCGCTTGGAGATACCACTTCTCCGCACTTTCAAAATCACCTTTTTCATAATATAGGTACCCTAAATTATTCATAGCAATATCATTCCCTTTTTCTGCACTATCAATCATCATTTTTACTATGTTTTTATTAATTTCACCTTTATTATTTGAAATAAACTCACCCATTTTATCCAAAGCCTGTTTGTTCCCCTCCAAAGCCAGTTTCAACAGTTCTTCTACAGGGAGGGCTTCCTGAGCTAAAAAAGCAAGTAATTGGGGCAGACCTTCACCCACATCTTTACCCTGATTTAAGTTCTTCATGCATTGAATAGACATATCAATATCAATACGGTTATCTATATTGAAATATAATACCTTTTCCGCCCTTTCTATATTGCCCAATCTTTGATATAAAGCAGTAATAAAAATTCTGCTCTGTCCATCTGTTACATCCAGATGTTTGTCCGCCTTCATTAATAACTCTTCCATCTCTTTCTTTACCTCAGGGTTGTTTATATCAGGTCTCTTTTCCCATATCGTCCGAACTCTCATTAAGCAGGCTCTACCAAACATGGGGTCTTTTTCTAATATCTCTCGATAGTATTTAAAATATTTATCAAGACATTCGTCTCGCTTCGCCTTATTACCTGCACTCTCTGCTTTCATAGCATACGCAAGCCAGAAAGGGGGAAATGAATGCAAAAACTCAGCATACTCAGATAATCTCTCAAATTCTCTCATGGCACTATCTATATCGGTATTCCCTTCTGCATTTATGTAACTGTCTATATATTGCTCCCTGATAACTGAATAGTTATTAGATTCAAAATCATATTTCCCTGAAATAGACCAACATGTTTTTAGCCATTGTGTCCAAAGCTGATTAATTTGTTCTACTTCATCTTTCTTTAGTCTCCATAAAGACTCGTCCAGCTCTTTCTGTAATTCCGACTTAATATCTTTATAATTGAAAAAAGCGCTAATAGCATTTTGAGCCAAACTCAACATAAAACTAACAGGACCAGCACCATAGGCTCGGATTCCTCCTATTGCTTTCCAAAAAGCCTTATGCTTACTTTTCTCAAATGCCTCTGAAAACCTCTGCTTCTCTTCATTATTCAGTTTGGACCGAGTTATTGCAGTCATTATATCTGTATAAAGCTTAATCAATTCTCTCTCGGGAAATATCTTTTCAAATTTTAGATTGTTAATAATGTTGTTGTATTCCTGGTCCAAGACAATCCTATCCGCTGTATTGATTATCCTTTTGATTGAGACGGTCGCTAAATTGATAGCCTGAACCAATCTCGCCGTCGTTTCATCAGAATTATTTGTAGCACTCTTCATTTGCTCATCGGGAGCAGGTTTCTCTGTTTTTTCCTCATTTACCTGTTTAACTGATTCTGGATTCTCTTTATTTATAATATCAGCGTGAGAACTCACTTCTATTGGTGGAGGAGATACTTGATGTGTATCTACTTGCACATTGTCCTTTGTTACTTCTTTTTGTTCACTTGGCTCCATAGTTTTACTATTTATGACTTGTGTTGTATCAGTAACTGAAGGTAT
>JAOAEO010000195.1 GCA_026416735.1 Thermodesulfovibrionales bacterium | reverse complement strand
GTATAACCCTTCTAAAGCCTTCTATAGACATCGTCCTTTTTCTTACTCCACTTATAGCTCTTAACTCCTCTTCAAAAAAATTATGAAATTTGTCAAGCCCTATCTTCCAACCTATTATTCCAAATAGTTCTGTACAAAGACCTTTGTCTGTCTCATTCCAAAGTATCTTTTTTTCATCAAAAATGGTTATACGTGATGGATTGAATCCATGATAAGAAATACGAAATTTCTTCCCGTTATTTTTATAAAATACTACATAACCTACATTGTCATTTAAACAGAGAGGATACATCTTCCACACTAACTTTTCTATCTCTTCCCACTTCGCAAGTAAATGTGGCTTGGAAAAGTAAAAAAAGTATCTTTCAAGCATATTCTTGCCATATATCCCATCTCTTGTAACCCATACCACAGCTGGACTGAATAACAATACATCTATAGAATGTTGAAATAACCCTACTAAAAGAGCGCTTAAACAAAGAAAAAAAATAAAGGGAATTGCCATATTAATAAAACCATTTGATATTTCATACCAAAGGCCAGCAAGAAAAAAAGCAAACAATCCCCACGAACATATAAGTTCACTATAAAACCAACTAAGAAATGGATGGGTATATTTATTGTAAATCTTTAAGTTCCACTTTTTCATAGCTACTCCTATCTATTAGTATATGAAGCGTAATTTTTCTTAGAAAATCCATAGTCCCATATCATATTAAACCCTTTGCCATAAAAACCAGTATGTAAATTTAAGAAAAGGTAAGTTGGATAACTTTGTTCAAATAGACTTTTTCCATATAAATCCTTCCATACAGGTCCAAATAAATACGATGTCGATGCACTTATAGCTGTCGTTGTGGTGGCTTGAAGGGCAGCCTTAACCCAACCTTCGTTTTTCCAATATCCTTCCCATGTCTGTTTTTCAAACAAAAATTGTTTACCCGAGTATCCTGCCAAACTTCCAAGTTCATATATAGCTATTGTTGGAATAAGCTTTTGTGCAGGGTTGAATTTCCAGTTTAATAAACTCACACCAGCTGAAATCCCAGCATCATAGCCAGCTTTTGCAAAATCTAAGTCTTCACCTCTTATTGCTTGGAAAACTAACGAAAATCCTCCACTAATTACACCCGATGTCCCGGCTTTGATTAAAGGAACTGCTACCGAAGCTATTGCAGGCATTGATTCCGCTATTAATCCAGAAGCAACTATCGGCACAGCTATGGCAAGTGCCATTCCGCCATAAAAAATTATGGCATGACATCCTGCCGCCCTTTCATAAGGAGTTAAACCGTCGGCTGAACCTGTATAAAGTCCACTCTTCAAATAAAGATCTAGTGCTCTTCTCCTGTTTTCAAATTCGATTTGTTTTTCTTGCTCTAACTTGTTATTATATTCCATCATAAGTTTACCATAAGCCAAATTAGCTTCCATGCCCATCTGATTTAATCCTCTCTCATCCGAAAGAGGAAGCATATTAAAACTTAATAAGCTTCCATACCCCGTCCCACTCATCGCAAACGCCATCTGATGTGCAATATAATTCTCCCCAATCTTCTGGCTAATTGCCTTCTCATACCTAGTAGCCGCCCTCTTAAACTCATCCCTCTCCACATTATCCGCCGATAGATTGATTAACTCTCCCGGTTTGATATAGTTCTCTCGTCCTACAAGCTGCTTGTTCAACTTTTGAAGCTCCTTTATGCTTATACCAGTCTTCTGGTTTATCTCCCAAAATTTTCAAAAATCACTCTTCTGGTAAAAATCCTATTTCACTTATGCAAAGATCGTTATATTTATTACCCCTGTAAACTGACTTGATTTTTAAAACAAGCACATAGCCTATGCTATCATAACCAAGGTAATCTGA
>JAOAEO010000194.1 GCA_026416735.1 Thermodesulfovibrionales bacterium | reverse complement strand
ACTAAACGGATAAGCTTCGTGCGAACAGTTATCAATAAACCAAGTGATGGGTCTTTACCACCTTTACCCTCAAAGTCAATTGATAACACAGAAAGTTCTAAAACAGTATTAATTCCTTTAGCAGTTAGAGCAGAATAGTTTACTTTCTGTTCTATGGTTGTTGGTCTTAGTTCTTCTATAATAACAAAGCGATGATGGGTTTGTTCAGAAGATACCTTTAAAAAGTGACTACGCATAGTCTCTTGAATTTTAAGTTCTGTTAAAGCTGTAGTTAGTGCTGTCTCTATCTCTTTAGCCTTTTCTGCCGGGATTGATTCAGTAATTCCGACTATGGTTCCTGCTACTCCACCCGATAAAGCACCTACTGCAGTAGCAATCAAAAGAGCAGGAGGAAAAAGTATCCCAAGTGGAGTTGCAAAAGGCAACGTTGCGAGAGCACCTGCTGCAGCTCCTCCGATAGTGCCGCCTGCTAAACCTTTAACAACACCGCTTGTACGTCCCTTAGCAAAAGCAAGCAAGTTTGAGTCTGGTGTAAAGACTGCGGAAGCAATCCCGATATTACCAAGCTTTGCCCTTGTATCTTCAGATAATGCGGGATTACCACGAATTGTAGCACAACCAAACTGAGTTACAAGTAATGACAATGATAAAAAAATAATTATTAAAGAACGCATAAATTTTCACTCATCTACCAGTAATGAAAATTTTATTCAATGGCTCCCCTATCAACCACATTAGAAAGAAACTTTTTAATAATCTGTTACGCATCCTATAAAAAATCAATCCTATGGCTTCTACTTTTTTAAAAAATATCGATGGAAAATGTATTTTGTCAATTCAATCTCTCTTTTGTCTGATTAAATATAATAGGATAGGTGTAGCCATTGATAATAATATAGATGAATAATAAAATCTGTTCCTAACAAAGAAATACACAAGCTTTTAAAACCAAAAATTATTTAGCCTAACTTTAGAGTATATTTAAGCAAAAGAGACGGAACTATTCCCTAATCGATATACAGGTAAAAAGGATATTGGAAATGTATATATTTTCAACCATCTTCCAGACACCGCAGGGGCAGATACCTATACAGAAGCCACAGGCAATGTATTTTTTCATCTACCACATATTTATATCTGCCATTAGGTTTGTCAACGCTACTTATAGCACCTTAGTAACAGGTCATCTCACAAACATTGTATTATTCACTTAATAGAAAACTTGAGCATTTAATGTATTCAAGATTACAGGGAATTTAAAGCTCCATATATAATGATTGCAATGCCTATGATAGAACCGCTTGCACCAATAAAATGTCCTAAGAACAAAATTTGTTAATACCGTAAGGCTTTGGTTTCAATTATCATTTGTATGCACCTCCTATGAACGCTAAAAGAGACTGTTCAATAACTCACAGAAACCTGAAAATTCAACATCTGTAAGCTATTACTTTTCCTCTCTACCCCTAAATCAAGAAATCCTCTATAAAGGCTTTTTCATATATCTCCAATCTATTAAAATATCTTAATCTCTTAATTGCGGAGGTCAATAAATTACAAGAACCTTTCGACCAAACTTTGCAGACCTTGTCATCAAAAATATGATTTCTCCTAATGACCCACTTAAAATCCTCTTTGACAGTGTTGATTTCTCTTTTATTTATAAGCTTTGCCAATCTAAGTATTCCAGTTAGCAGACGAGGTTTTAACTCTCAAAGCCTCTTTAAAGCTCTCCTTCTTATCTATCTTTGGTTATGCCTTCTCTGAGAGAGACCTGGCTAAGAAGTTCCGATTTGGTGGTAGATTCTGCTGTCTTTGAGGTTTCTCCTATGGAAACACTCCTATGCATAATACTTTCCATTACTAGATTCCTCCCATATAGAAACCCTCCCCTCTGATAAAGATGTAAAAGGGGGATATAAATCTAAGG
>JAOAEO010000193.1 GCA_026416735.1 Thermodesulfovibrionales bacterium | reverse complement strand
GACAGTTAATTTCCTACCAGCAGTTCAATTTAACATCCCCCATGCTGTAATATTATCCACTAATTATACAGAGACAAAAGGGCTTACCCAAAGGCTTAAAGAGATATTGCAAAAAAGGGATATCAAAGTTACCATATTTAGCCTTGATATTAACGAAGAAAAAAATCCCCTCTTACTCTTAGACAAACTATTGCCTTTTGCCAAAAATTATGAAAGGATCATCTGGAACATATCAGGGGGTCAGAAAATCCCAACCATCGCACTCCAGACAGCCTTTCAAAGACGCATAAAGGCTGGATTCAAAGATGACATACTTTTGTATCTTGAAGCTAACCCACCAGAGACATGGTATTATGACAGTGCATTTAACCCCCAAAAGGTGCAGACTAAAGCTAACATTAACCTAAAAGAGATCCTATATCTTTATGGATTTGACCTATACGAAGATGAGACTGAAAAAACTATTCAGATTTATCCTAAGCCATCAGGGGATACTATCAAAAAATTAGACATAGGCAGAAAGGCATTGAAATATTACATGGCAGATGACCATTTTCGTGAAGTCTTCTTTAACTGGATGAAACCCTACGAGCCAGAGATCTCATGTAAAAGTGATATTGAAGAATTAATAAGAAATTCCCTAAATCAGTTAAAACCCCTCGTTAATGAGATAAGAATTAAAAAAGCAGGGTATGAAAATTTAGAAAAAAGAATTGATGATGTAATTAAAAGCCTCAACTACTTAGATATGAATAAACTAAAAACCAATATCAACAAGCTCAAGCTAATTACAAAACCTGAACAAATCTTTAATGACTACTGGGATAGCATAAAGAGAGAAGTTATCCATAGGACAATAGAAAAAATTCCTTTCGCACCAGTTAAGCTACTACAAAGGGATGTGAATAGCCAAATCACAGAAAAGGTCGTTAAACAGATTCAAGACATTGGTGGTATAGTTAAAGACCATAAAGGAGATACTTTACATAAAGCAGACGTTGAACATTTCTCAGCCCTCAAGAAAGGAAACGGCTTTCTCTTTGAATGGATGGTTGCCTCCCTTGTCTATGACACAATAACCAACGATCCCTTGCTTAAAGAGTCAGTTTCCCAAATACACTTAGGCGTAAAGACCAAACCTATAAATTCCCCAAAACATGATTCTGAGCTTGATTTAGTAATCACTACAAAATTTGGCACCCTTATAACCTTTGAATTAAAAACCTACTCTTTCTCTGGAGAGACAGCAAAAGCCAAAGAGGGCACAACATACAAAAAGAGCGGTCCCTATGGAAGAGCAATAATAATTGGTCCTCTACTTAAAGCCATGGTTATGCAGAATGTGGATAATACAAAAAACTACCCCTATTATATTGATGGTGTGATACGCTCTCAGCAAGAAACAGCAGAAAGAAACGGAATAGAATATTGGTATTTAGATGATATAGAGACGAAACTCGTAAAAGTTCTAAGCTAAACATAAAATTAATCCACAACCCCCGACTTCCTCTTTCACAAGCCCTTTAGAACTGCATAAAACTAATATAAAAACTCTAAAAGAGAGACCCTAAAAACAGAAATATTTCTGAAATATTTCTTTTATTGAAGTAAAATGCAATTTTTGAGATAATGTTTTGAATAGAATCTTGAATCTTGAATTAAAACAAGGTTGCTTTAAATCTTGAATTTTGAATTTTAAATTAAAGCGAAGCTAAGTTGTTTTTAGAGTCTTGAATTTTGAATCTTGAATTTTGAATTGTATTTTATAGGGAAGGAGGGATAGATGCTCAAAAAGATAACCTTTGAGATTGAGACAATCACACCAATGTTTATATCTGGTGCTGACCAAAACAGAGCAGAACTTCGTGCAGCAAGCATAAAGGGGCTACTGCGTTTCTGGTGGAGGGCAATGCAAGCAGAGCCTAACATAGA
>JAOAEO010000192.1 GCA_026416735.1 Thermodesulfovibrionales bacterium | reverse complement strand
GGACAGATTTTTGTCATCACAATCAGGAAGTTCCTATCGTAGATTATATAAAGAATGCTTCAAAAGAGGGTAAAATATCAAAGACTGCCTATGAGAAGATAACTCGTGTAAACACAGAAAAATTGTTAAAGTTGAAATAGGTCTGGTAGTATTGTAAGTAATTTATAGGTTTGAATTTTTTAGATCCATACATTGTAGAAATAATATGAATATTAAAAACTTAATAATTGGACTCAGAAGCATAATATTTTTAAACTTTTATATGAATTTAAAAATCTAAAAAGAGAGTATATTGACATTTTGTAAACATACTTATATAATATTCTAAAAGAGGTGTGTTATGAATTTTTGTTATAATCTAAATATAGATAGTTCTAGATCCGTTTACTATATAAAGAGTGGAGGAAAGAGGCTAGGGCTAAGAGAGGAAGAGATAGAGGCGATAGTTTTCCCTCAAGAGATTAGAATCTTTAGACTCTCTTGTAAAATTCTTGGTAAGACAGTAAATTTCCCTGGAATAATGTGCCTTCATAATGATGCTCGAGGACCTTATAAGGGTGGTATAAGAATATCTGACGATGTAGATATAGCTGAGACGGTAGAGTTGGCAAGACTTATGACCTTAAAGACGGCCATTTCTGATATAGAATTTGGCGGTGGAAAAACAGGAATAAATGTTAATTGGAACTGTATGTATGAGTTATACAACAGAAAACCGATAGATATAGAGTTTGAAAAGATAGTGCGTCTAGACATAGTAGAATATTTTGCTCAGATGTATAGGGATATATTTAAAAGTCATATCTATATTCCAGCTCCGGACTTAGGTACAGGCCCAGAAGAGATGGCTTTTATATACAATGAAACGTTAGACCCTGCGTCTGTTACAGGAAAACCAGAAGGGGTTCATGGATGGCTTCCAGGTAGAAGAGAGAGTACAGGTTATGGATGTGCTTTTATTACTAAGAAGTTTCTACAGGAATGTCTAAATAAGAATGTCCGAGGGGCTACAATTGCTATACAAGGTTTTGGTAATGTAGGGAGTTATTTAGCCAAGTATTTGTACGAGGATGGAGCAAAAATTATAGGTATCACTGACTCATATGGTGGAGTTTATGATGAGAAAGGGATAAACATACCTGCATTAATTGAGTATGTAAAGAAAAATGGTACAGTCTCAGGATTTAGTTCAAATAGTCTTACAAATGAGGACCTCTTTTCTTTACCAGCTGATGTACTTATCCCTGCTGCTACTGGAAATGTGATAAATTCAGAAGTAGCTAAGAAAATAAGAGCTAAAGGAATAGTAGAAGCAGCTAATAATCCTATCACTTTAGATGGAATGAACGTAATAGAAGAAAGAAAGATTCCTGTTATTCCAGATATTATAGCGAATTCTGGCGGAGTAATAGCATCTATGGAGGAATACTCTAGGTCTTTGAGTGCCCTAAAGACTAAGAAAGAAGAGGTCTTTTCTATAATTGAAGAGAAGTTGCAACAGGGATTTGAGAACTCTCTAAGAGTTAGTAAAGAGTTAAACATAAATATTTGTGAATCTGCAATCCAAATAGCCTTAGAAAGAATATATAAGGCTATGAAAAATAGAAGATATATCTAATTCTATAGTAAAAAGTGAAGATGAATATTATATCTATTATAAAAGAGAATCTGAAATGTTTTATAGGTATTCATTATCGTGCCCTTAAAAGATCTTATATTGGACAGATTAGAAGGATTCCTATAATTATGAGAAACCGAGAAATTTCCATCGGTTTCTCTATAGCCTTTTAGACTGTTCCTATATTTAAAATTGTTTCAAGCCAAAGTAATTATAAAAAAGGGAGAAAGGACGGTCTCTTTCTCCCTTATGAAAATTTTATGGAGGGTCTGAGGTTAGCTACTTATAATTTAGTAAGGTCATATAAATATATAT
>JAOAEO010000191.1 GCA_026416735.1 Thermodesulfovibrionales bacterium | reverse complement strand
ATGATGCATTAATTGCTGCGTTAGAGTGGTATATAGAGTCACCTGAAAGGAGAAGAAATTTAAAGATTTTGGACACTGACGATCTTAGAAATGATAAAGATATCTACTCAATATTAGTGAGGTCTAAAATCCTCGATGGTAAATTTGATTATATAGCCTTTGATAGGTTAATTGAAAAAGCTATTATTGAGGATTTGCAAGGTTATGACTATAGAGGTTTAGTTAAGGAAATTGAATCGGTGATGGTTCAACTTGGGGTAATGCCCTTTGATGAAGCTAAATTGCCAGTAGAAGATCCTTCAATTATATAGTTTAAATTTTGTTTACGTGAAAATTTCGTATATAAAATGTAAATGAGCGTTTACTTTTTCTTTTCAACAGTTTTTAAAGGTCTCTTAGTATAATTGCAATTTTTTTAAACAAACTATTATAATATATCACATTACTAAAAATCTATAAAGAAGGAGGGAGGATATGGCAGAACAAAAAGCAATTTCAGTGGTTTATGAAGAAAAGAGGGTGTTTCCATCACCCAAGGAGTATGTCGAGAAATCCTTACTTAAGAGCATGTTTGAGTATGAATGGATGTACAAAGAATCCATAACCGATCCAGAAGGTTTTTGGGCACGAGAAGCAGCTAAGCGTCTTACATGGTTTAAAATGTGGGATAAGGTTCTTGAGTATGATTTCCACAAGCCGTATATTAAGTGGTTCCAAGGTGGAAAATTGAATGTCTCTTATAATTGTATCGATAGGCATCTTAATAGCGCTACAAGGAATAAGGCAGCACTTATTTGGGAAGCAGATGGAGGAGAATATAAAACCTTAACTTATCAGCAATTATATTATGAAGTTAATAAGTTCGCCAATGTCCTTAAAAAATTAGGAGTTAAAAGAGGCGATAGAGTTTCTATATATTTGCCGATGATACTCGAGCTTCCTATAGCAATGCTTGCTTGCTCAAGGATCGGAGCTATCTTTAGCGTAGTTTTCGGAGGTTTCAGTGCACAAGCTCTTCGGGATAGGATTCAAGATGCTCAAGCATGCTTGTTGATTACTGCTGATCAAGGATTAAGGGGTGGAAAAACAGTACCTTTGAAGGCTAATGCGGATGAAGCTCTTAAAGAATGTCCAACTGTAAAGAATGTTATAGTTGTTAAAAGAACTGGCGGACAGATAGCCTTTCAAGAGGGAAGAGATTTGTGGTGGCATGAACTGATGGCAGATAAAGACCTGCCCCTTTACTGCGAACCAGAATGGATGGATGCGGAGGATCCACTTTTTATTCTTTATACTTCAGGCTCCACAGGCAAACCTAAAGGAGTTCTCCATACAACGGGCGGATATTTATTGTATACTAACATAACTTTTGAGTATACCTTCGATGTAAAGCCAGAAGATATCCACTTTTGCACTGCCGATATTGGGTGGGTAACTGGTCACAGTTATGTTCTTTTTGCTCCTACCTCTCTTGGTGCAACAAGCTTAATGTTTGAAGGCATACCCACCTATCCTAACCCAGGAAGATTTTGGGAAATAGTAGATAAACACAAAGTAACTATTTTCTATACAGCCCCCACAGCTATTAGATCCCTCATGAGGGAAGGAGAAAAATGGCCATTAAGCTATGACCTGTCCTCTCTTAAGATTCTTGGATCGGTAGGAGAACCAATAAATCCAGAGGCTTGGATATGGTATTACAAATATGTTGGTAGAGAGAGGTGCCCCATCGTAGATACTTGGTGGCAGACTGAGACAGGTGGATTCATGATTACGCCATTACCCGGTGCAATTCCTCAGAAGCCTGGCTCTGCTACAAAACCTTTCTTTGGTGTAGTTCCCAAGATTGTAAGACAGGATGGTTCTCCAGCAGATGTAAATGAAGGGGGTTACTTATTGATTGAAAAGCCTTGGCCGGGTATGCTTAGAGGAACTTATGGTG
>JAOAEO010000190.1 GCA_026416735.1 Thermodesulfovibrionales bacterium | reverse complement strand
GCTCTGAAATCTATAAGTTCACGTAATTTAGGATTTACAATTCTATAATAAGAAAAGATAGTACCTGTTAGATTCATAACAGCGTCTTCATATGAGAAGCCATGGTCCTTAGAGAAACCGTCAAACACTTCTACTAATAACATAATTGCTTGCGAAGTTAAAGATGCACTAATAGCAGCTCTTTCAGGTGAACGTCCAAGGCGCATCAGGCGGTCAGCAAGCACATTTGTTATGGTATAACTTATGAAGGCATGCCCTAATTTATCAGCACCACCTGAACCTGTGTTCTTACCAAACCATCCTTCCGGATTCCATTTAAATGATTTGGTACTGCCCCAGTCCCAATTAAAAAGACCTAATGAAACAGCTCCAGCAAAAAAAAAGCTAGATTCCCTTTTTGTAGCCTCTAAATCTTCGAGGTAAGTGGAAAATGTATAGGCTGGTTTTTGTTGAGCATTAGCATAAATGGAGAAAGCAAATATAACTGGTAAAAAAGATAATAAACAGATTCGTCTGAATAGCATTAGCTTCCTCGTGTGAATTTTTCTGAAAATTAAAAATACACATAATACAATATAATTTAAAAATTAATTTAAGAATAATCTAAAAATCAAATCTTTTGTTAAAAAGCTGGTAATGTCAATTTTTATGTGTAAATTCTCTTAAGGGTTTCTTTCCCCATCGTTCATTCAGATGATTAGCACTGCCTATACAATTCTTTCAATACTCTGATCATTATTGAAACAACTTCAAAGGACCTGTTCTTCTTCTTACTTCTCTATAGCCCTCTCTCTATTACATTTGTTGTCCTTAGCTTTATTTCCTTAGGACAACTATAGAAGTTAAGCAATTCTTCTAAATTCTTCTCTATACATCTGACTGCTTTAGGTGCTATGGTAATCTGTTTTCTCCTTTATTATAAGCTTGTTGAGCATCCTTTCTGCTATTGGCAGTCTATATTGCCCTTGCCTCTTTTATGCTCTCCTTCAGATACTTCTTTTAAGATAATTTGCAACATTCCTAAGCTTATGCGCTCAGCATCGCTGCCTCTTTACAAAAGGATATAGTACTACATTTTCAAGTCCAAGTTTTCCATCTGTTATAACCAGTCCCAATGCCTCTCCTGTCAGACCCCACCAGTAAAGATCCTTTAAAAATCTCCACCATCTTTTTTTCTCTTGAAAGCCTTACCATAAAGTCTATAAGCTCTCTTTTGCCATCACCCCTTTAGTTAAAATCTCACTTTCTTATGTATACTTTCTTTATATTTGCAAGTAATCGAAACTTTTAAAAGGTAATTATTTCATACCCATTATCGATATAGCGAGACATGCTTGGATGTCCTGACATATCGTCGAGTAATGCAAGTCCGATTTCCTCAGCATCTTTTAAGGTTCCCATTTTTGCCGAACAAGCTCGACATACTCCATCGATAATTCCTGTCTGTAGAGCTTTTTTAAACATTTCATGTAAAGGATTCGTTTCAACCTTAAGCTCGGAAAGCAGTTTTGTTGAGGCACCTTCAATAACTACTCTGACATCATATCCTTTTGCTTTCATATTCAAAGCATTTAAAAGGACATGAATAAAACACATTAGCTCACCATTAAAGGAAAATAGCGTTACTTTCTTCATTTTTTTACCCCAAAAATTAAATTAATTAAAGAAGTAAGGAATTCTACTTCGAAGAAACGCTCTATTTCCAAAATATCTCCTTTGTTAATTTATATGGAAAAGAACTCTTTATTTTGTCAAAGAGGATAAATTTCGTCTCTCCTCCTCTCTTTGAAGATATATGATTTCTTATAAAGTTTAGATCTTCTTTTTGCTTCTGCTTTAACATCTACAGCAATAGAAGCAAGCTGAGCATAAGATTTTATTTTGCGATTTTCGTTGCCAACTATTGCGCAGGTTATTGTTAGTAATTCAAATACTTCCGTCTCACCTTTTCTATTTTTTGAAACATAGTAGCCTTTTAAAAAATCATCGCCATGTAACTCTGGGACTGTCTCTT
>JAOAEO010000018.1 GCA_026416735.1 Thermodesulfovibrionales bacterium | reverse complement strand
TATAAGAGACAGATATGGTAGTGAGAGGATAGTCAAATTTGCCTTTGAATATGCTGTAAAGAATAATAGAAAAAAAGTGACGGCGGTTCACAAAGCCAATATTATGAAATATTCGGATGGACTTTTCTTAGAAGTAGCAAAAAGTATTGCAAAGAGCTATCCTAATATTGAATTTGAGGATAAAATCATAGATAACATGTGCATGCAGTTGGTCCAGAAACCTGAATTGTATGATGTATTGGTACTACCAAATTTATATGGTGATATTGTATCTGATTTAGCGGCTGGGCTAATTGGTGGTTTAGGGCTTGCACCTGGAGCTAATATTGGAGAAGAAATCGCCGTTTTTGAAGCAACCCATGGCAGCGCTCCTAAGTATAAAGGATTGAATAAAATGAATCCCTTAGCTTTGATACTTTCAGGTATTATGATGTTGAAGCATCTTGGAGAAGATAAAGCTGCTAATAGGCTTGAGAGAGCTGTAGAGATTGTTCTTGAAGAGGGAGTTTACCTCACCTATGATTTAAAGCCTGCTAACTCCTCTTTTATTGCATCTACCACAGAGGTTGCCGAAGAAATCATAAAAAAATTAAATGTGGTTTGAGATTTTTCTTATTTTTGTTTTCATTTTTGTAAATGGGTTTTTTGCCGCCTCAGAAATTGCAATCGTTAGTATGCGAAGAAGTCGCGTCAAAAAGTTAATGGATGATGGTGTTAGAAATGCACAATTCATAAATAGTTTAAAGGAACAACCTGATAAATTCTTTGCAACAATTCAGATAGGAGTTACAGCTGCTGGGGCAATAGCTTCAGCAGTAGCTGGAGCAACTGCAGTAGAGGTAATTAGTCCAATTTTGAAACAGACATCAATCCCTATAATTTCAGCTTCTGCAGAGGGAATTGCTATTGGCATCGTCGTTTTGGTGGTGACTTACCTTAGCCTTATATTCGGTGAATTAATCCCTAAAACTTTGGCTATCGAATATCCTGAGAAGATCAGTCTTGCTGTATCAGCTTATATTGAGAAATTTTCTAAGATTGCCAATGTATTTGTCTATTTGTTAACTGCAAGTACCAATATTATACTCAAGCCTTTTGGCAAAAAGGCCCATACTAAGAGAGAATTCATTTCTGAAGAAGAGGTTAAATTCCTAATAGAAGAAGGAAGAACACAGGGTGTTTTCGAACCTGCAGAGAAGGAGTTGATTCACGAGGTTTTTGAGTTTACAGATACATCGGTAAAGGAAATCATGGTTCCATCTCCAAAGATGGTTACACTAAGAACGAACATGTCTCTCGATGAAATCGTAGCAATTATCTCTGAAGAAGAATTTTCGCGTTATCCAATGATTGGTAAAGAACTCAACGATGTGCGAGGGATCGTGCATGCTAAAGAGTTTTTTAATATTCTTTCAAGACCTGACAAAGATAAGATAGACATTACAAAGATTATAAAAATGAAGCCGCCATTTTTTGTTCCAGAAACTATGAAGATCAGTAATCTTTTAAGGGAAATGCAGAAAAGGAGATTGCATATGGCGATAGTCGTTGATGAATATGGTACTGTAACTGGTCTTGTGACATTAGAAGATATTTTAGAAGAAATAGTAGGTGAAATTAGAGATGAGTACGATACAGAAAGCCCTGTCATCGAACTTTTAGATAAATCCTATATTATTGATCCCTCTATAACCATTCGTGATCTTCGCGATGATTATAATATAGATATACCAGAGTCGAATGAATATGAAACATTGGGTGGTTTTATATTGACTCATCTTCAGCGTATTCCAACGATTGGAGAGACTGTAGAGATAAACAATATGAGGCTAAGAGTTATAGAGATGGTTGGACAGAGGTTATCAAAAATCAAGTTAGAAAAGATCGAGAAAGTCGAGAATTTTAAATAAACAGTGAAAGTTATATTTTAACCCTTTAAAGATAGAAAGGGTATTTTAGAAAAGGAGGAATAAAAATATGGAAAAATGGAAATGTTCTATCTGCGGTTATGTTTATGACCCAGCTCAAGGAGATCCAACCTCTGGTATACCAGCAGGGACACCCTTTGAAAAACTACCTGATGATTGGTCGTGCCCCATTTGTGGAGCCTCTAAGGATAATTTTGAAAGGATTTAAAACTTATATCGTCTCCATTTAAATTTTTCATATTAAAAGAGGAGGCATTAAATTGCCTCTTCTTTTAACCCGACTTTGACAGTTAGTAAGGCTTTTTAACTCTTTCAAAATTCTAACCCCTTGATTTTAATATATTTTTATTTTTCAATTTTCTAATTTTTTCTCATTTTGTAGTAACATAAGTTTAGAATTTATTTTCTGACAAATAACATATAAAATGTTATAATTGTAGTAAAAAGAAGTCTAACCATGTTCATAAGAAAAGTAAAGGCTAGATCAAAGAAGAAAAATATAACTATCTTCAGCTTGTGCATTCATACAGGGATGAAAGGGGAAGGCTTAGGCATAAGGTATTATGTACCTTAGGGAGGAGGACATAATAAATTCAGAATTTGCAATGAATCTTGCAAAGAAGTTTGCAGCACTTTCAGGAAGGCTCATAGTGATAGATAAGGCAAAGGAAAGCATAATAGATACTCATATATTTGGGCAGATACTTGCATTAGAGGCAGTATGGAAGAAGTTAGGTTTAGATGAGATGTTTGAGAAGGTGCAGTCGAGGTATGAGGTAAAGTATTCATTGAGTAAGGCAGTGAAGCTTATGGTGCTTAGTAGGCTTATACAACCACAGAGTAAGCTTTCAGTAAGTAAGTGGAAGGGGATGATATACTCAGAGGAGTTTGGAGAGATACAGTTACAGCATCTTTACAAGAGTCTTGACATACTGGCAGAAAACAGGGAAATGCTTGAGGAGAAGCTATATGAGAGAACACTTAGTTTATTTCAGCCTGTGATAAATGTGGTATTTTATGATTTAACTACAGTTTATTTTGAGAGTCAGAGGCAAGATGGGTTTAGGTGTTATACAAAAGAAGATTAGAGAAGCGGGTTTAATGATTGAGGCAGAGGAGGCGATTGAGGAGCTTGACAGAGTGAGGGTAGTCCAGATAGGGACAGACAAAGTGAGAGTTTATGCAAGGACAGAGATAAGTGGAAAAGTAAATCAGATACTTAGGGCATTAGGAGTAAAAAATCCCTCCAACAGTACTTAAAGAAAAGTATGTAGTGCAATAAATAGGTGAAATACGTCTTAAGATGTTGGAAATAAGAGATTTTTAATTTTAACTGTCGAAGTCGGTAAAAACTATAATTAATGAGCTACTTTGTTTAGAACTTAGATTTATCAGGAGCTGGGTTTTAAAGTTAAGACATACCCAGCTCCACTTCAAATTATTTCAAGAGTTCCCAGTCACCATTTTTTACAATTACCATCTCGAAGGCGGTCTTATCCAAGCCGCAATGCTCTGTAGGAGACATGTTAAATATACCTCCTGTACCAGCCCAATTTTTGATTTCATTTTCTAAGTAGTCTCTAATCTTCTTTCTATCAGGTCCTACTTTTCTTAATGCTTCTACGATCATCATAAAGGCATCATAGGCGTGTCCACCAAAGGTCCCGGGTTCACTTTTGAACCTCGCTTCGTAATCTAATGAAAATTTTTTCAATACTGCTTTCTGGGGGTGTTTATCGGGGAGTTTATCCCAAACCACTATTCTCCCAAGAGGAGCAATTACTCCTTCAGCAGCTTTCCCTGCAAGTTCTATGTTTCTTTTGCTCCCCCAGCCATGGCTTTGATAGAGTGGGATACCCATTTTTAAAGCATGCCAATTTTTGGTAACTATTACTTGTCCTGGTCCTACTGACCAATTAATAACAGCCTGAGCTCCTGCAGCCTTTATCTTCGTTAGCTGAGTGGTCATATCGGTATCCTTTGGTCCATACCTTTCATCGGCTACTATGGTGATTCCAAATTTAGAGCTCATTTCATGAAGAGCCTTTCGGCCAGAATCTCCATATCCAGTAGTAATTGTAAGAATACCTACCTTTGTTATACCCTGCCTTTTCATATAGGTGTATAGTGCTTCAGCCACGCTAAAATCATATTGTGCAACTTTAAAGATCCAATATCTTTCGCTTACTGGTTGAGTTATGGAAGCTCCTGTTGCGCAGGATATCATGGGAGTTTTTGCTGCCGTTACAATAGGGATTATTGCCATCGATTCACCAGTTGTCGAAGGACCAATTATCGCTAAAACATTATCTTTTTCTAAAAGCTTCTTGGCAGCAAGGACGGCTTGAGTTTCGTCACTCTTTGAGTCTTCGATTATAACCTCTATGGGATGACCATTAATACCACCGGCTTTATTGATTTGTTCTTGAAGCATTAAAAGAGCATTTTTCTCAGGTTCACCAAGAAAGGAGGCAGCACCAGTTACTGAAAGAATAGCTCCAATCTTATAAGGTTCTTTAGATTCTGCAGAAGTACTATGTTGAATCAAAAATATAAATATGGCAAGAAAAAGCAATAGAAATTTCATACCCTTCTCCTTAATTTTTTTTGTATTTTACTTTCTATTTTTTAAGAATCTCCCAGTCGCCGTTTGTCACAACTACCATCTCAAAGGAATTTTTATCGAGCCCACAATGATCCTTCGGAGACATGTTAAATATTCCAGCCGTTCCGGGCCAATTCTTAATATTATTCTCTATATAGTCTCTAATCTTCTTTTTATCAGGACCTACCTTTTTCAAAGCCTCAACAACCATCATAAAGGCATCATAGGCGTGTCCACCAAAGGTCCCGGGTTCACTTTTGAATCTGGCTTCATAATCTTGGGTATACTTTTTAAGAAGGGCCTTTTGGGGGTGTTTATCGGGAAGTTTATCCCAAACCACTATTCTTCCAAGAGGAGCAATTACTCCTTCAGCAGCTTTCCCTGCAAGTTCTATGTTTCTTTTGCTCCCCCAGCCATGGCTTTGATAGAGTGGGATGCCCATTTTTAAAGCATGCCAATTTTTGGTAACTATTACTTGTCCGGGTCCCACTGACCAATTAATAACGGCCTGAGCTCCTGCAGCCTTTATCTTCGTTAGCTGAGTAGTCATATCGGTATCCTTTGGACCATATCTTTCGTCGGCTACTATGGTGATTCCATATTGTCCTGCTAAATCTTGAAGAGCCTTTCTACCAGAATCTCCAAAGGCAGTAGAGACGGTTATTATACCAACCTTGGTGATACCTTGCTTTTTCATATAAGTATATATTGCCTCTACAGCGCTGAAATCGTACTGAGGAGACTTGAATATCCAATATCTCTCTTCCACTGGCATAGTGATCCCAGCTCCAGCTGCACAGGATATCATAGGGGTTTTTGCTGCCGTTACAATAGGGATTATTGCCATCGATTCACCAGTTGTCGAAGGACCAATTATCGCTAAAACATTATCTTTTTCTAAAAGCTTTTTGGCAGCTAGGACAGCTTGAGTTTCGTCACTCTTTGAGTCTTCGATTATAACCTCTATGGGATGACCGTCGATACCACCAGCTTTATTGATTTGTTCTTGAAGCATAATTACGGTGTTCTTTTCTGGCTCACCGAGAAAAGAAGCAGCTCCAGTTACGGAAAAAATAGCTCCTATCTTGTAAGGTTGTTTAGCATTCGAAATGAAAGGAAGACAGAGTGCTAAACAGATTACCGTAAAAAAAATAAAAATTTTTTTGAGTTTTTTCATCTTTCCCTCCTTTTAAATATTTTTCAAGTTAACATTATAAACTTTGAATTATTATTGTATAGATTGAATGATTTTTTGATCCAGTACTGCCAAAAACCTCAATAAAATGGGATTTGAAAAAAACATATCTATCTTTCTACAAAAAATTCACAGTATAGATTCTCTGTTTTCCTAAAGAAGATTTAAAAATGTTACTATTTCAGACATTTAATAAAATATAACAAGTATTCTTAAAGCGAATAGACCTCTTCGCCTCTTAAAATTTTAACACCCTCTCTTTTTAGGATATCCACTGCCTTGTTGGATTCATCAAAACAGAATATAACTATAGCATTCTCAGTGCTTTTCTCTATGAAGGCATACATGTACTCGACATTAACACCGTAGTCTTTGATTTTATTAAGTATTTTAGCTAACCCGCCGGGTCTATCAGGAACGGCAATAGCAACAACTTCTGTTTTTGAGACTGTAAATCCATTTTCTTTTAAGACTTTAACTGCCTTTTCAGTATCGTTAACAATCAATCGTAATACGCCAAAATCACCTGCTTCGGCGAGATAGAGTGCCCTTATGTTAATGTCGGCATCGGCCAAAACTTTAGTGACTTGGGCAAGTCTACCCGACCTATTTTCGACAAAGATTGAGATCTGTTCAACTTTCATGATGAAGTTTTATCTCCAAAGAAGAAATATTAAAAATGTAATTAAAGATAGCATAAAAAGATAAATAAAACAAGAATAATTTAATCTTATGGTATGAATTTCCTTTTTGATCCGTTAAGTTGAGTAAAAAATTATAGAAAATTTATCATATATATTATGGGATTAATCGATAAGGTCAAAGATACAATTGAAAAGTATAGCATGATTCGTAAGGGAGAACACATTTTAATTGGGCTATCAGGTGGTGCCGACTCAGTATGTTTACTAAAGGTTTTAACTCTTATTAAAAATGATTATGAAATAAAACTTTCTGCAATATATGTCGACCATACCCTGAGACCTCAAGAAACTCCCTACGAAATTGAATTTTGTAAAAAGATTTGTGATGATTTTGATATTCCTCTGATACTTAAATCTTGCAATACTCAATCCTATGCAAAAACCGCTAAGATTTCTTTTCAAGAAGCTGCAAGGGAACTTAGGTATCAAATATACGATGAATGTGCTTTCCAGTTAAAGGCTGATAAGATAGCTTTGGGGCATAATGCAGATGACCAAGCTGAAACTATCTTTATCCGATTGATCAGGGGATCGGGGCCTTTGGGTCTTTCGGGCATCCCACCTGTTCGACAAAAAATTATTAGACCTCTCATAGAAGTAGAAAGAGCTGAAATAGAGTCTTTTTTGGCTAAGCAAGATATAGACTTTTTAATTGATTCCTCCAATTTAAAAGATAGATACTTGAGAAACAAGATCAGGCATGTCATCATGCCTGAAGTCAAAAAGCTCAATCCCTCGGCAGTCAAGACTATTACAAGGACGATGGATATTCTGCGAAGCGAAGAAAAATATTTTGAGATAATTGTTGCCAAAACTCTTATGAAGCTGATTAGTCGTAAGAATGATGAGTCCTTAGAGCTTTTTCTATCACCTATGGAGGTGCTTGATCCTGTGATCCTTAGAAGGGTTTTGCGTAGAGCTATTGATTCAACTAAGGGTTTAAGAGGTATATCCTTCATTCACATTGAAGATATAATCAAACTAATAAAATCTGGTAAAGCAGGTGATAGAATTTATTTGCCCGATAACATACGGGTCATCAAGAAGTATTCAGTCTTACTTATCACCGCTGAAAAGCCTAAAAGACTTGCAACCTATCTAATCAATGAATTAGGAGATATTCATCTAAAGGAGTCAGATATTTTGCTTACTTTGGAACTCATAGAGGCAGAAAAACTTGATGAGATAGATAAAGATTCACAAACTGTTCTTATAAATGCCGATAAACTATCTTTCCCTCTCACTATAAGGGCAAGAATGCCAGGAGACTTTTTCTATCCCTTAGGATTTGGTAAAAGAAAGAAAATCCAGGATTACTTTGTAGATGAGAAGATACCGAGGGATGAAAGAGATCTAATACCTTTGCTAATCAATAATGGAGAGGTGGTGTGGATTGTTGGTAAAAGGCTTGATGATAGATATAAGATTGATAATGTTACAAAAAAAATTCTAAAATGTAATATCAAAAGTCTTATTAAATGAGACTATAAATGAAAGGAGATAATGATGATAAAAGACATCTATGATAGATTTTTCTACATAGTTTCAATAATAACCTTCCTATGCACCCTCTTAGCTTTTGGAGGAATGGCGAATGCCTCAGTGGATGAATCTACCGAAATCTTGGGCCGACTTGGTGATGCCATGGCAAAGATTGCTGAGCAAGTTAAGCCTTCAATAGTTAATATCTCTACTACAAGAATGATCAAGGCTCAAAGGCATCCCTTTTTCGATGATCCTTTCTTTAGAAGGTTTTTTGGGGATGACCCCTTTTGGCAGCAAAAAAGAAAAGTGACTAATCTTGGATCAGGTGTGATAGCAACATCGGACGGTTTCATTTTGACTAACAACCATGTCATCGAAGGCGCTGAAGACATACTTGTAAAATTGTCAAACAATAAAGAATACAAAGGTAAGGTCGTTGGAACAGATAAGAGGTCAGATCTTGCTGTTATAAAAATAGATGAGAAAAATCTCCCAACTATCAAATGGGGTGACTCCGATAAACTCAGGGTCGGTGAGATAGTCTTGGCTATAGGCAATCCCTACGGGTTGAATCAGACAATAACAATGGGGATAATAAGTGCCTTAGGTAGATCTGGAATTGGTATTACAGATTATGAAGATTTTATCCAAACAGATGCAGCCATAAACCCTGGAAATTCTGGGGGTGCACTTATAAACATGAAGGGCGAATTAGTGGGTATTAACACTGCTATCTTCAGCACTACTGGTGGCTATCAGGGCATCGGATTTGCAATTCCTGCAAACATGGCAAAAACAGTGATGAACAGCATAGTGAAACAAGGGAAAATGGTTAGAGGATGGCTGGGTGTTCACATACAGCCTTTGACCCCCGAACTTATAAAGCAATTCAATCTCCATGAGGAATATGGCGTTTTACTGTCAGATATTGTTGAAGGAGGACCGGCTGAGAAGGCTGGGTTGAAAAGAGGAGATGTTATAGTGGAGTATGGCGGACGGAAGGTTGAAGGACCCTTACATCTGAGAAACATGGTGGCATCTACAACTCCTGGTCAGACTGTAGCTATTAAAGTTATAAGAGATGGAAAATCTTTACTTTTTAGAGTCAAGATTGAGGAATTACCACCAGAAGACCAACTTCAAGCAGTTACTAAACCAACCAATCTATTCAGGGGGATTTATGTTAAGGACATCACCGAAGAATCTTTAAAGAGATTCGGCATCAAAAAGAAGATTAAAGGGGTAATAGTAGAAAGTATAGATCCAGGCAGCCCTGCTTTTGAAAGGCTTTTTGAGGGTGATATAATTGTTGAAATTAATAGACAGACTGTTGGAAACGTTGCAGAGTTTAATAGTATCACAGCAAATATTAAACCTGAACAGGATGTCCTACTATCCGTTGTTAGGGGGGGATCCTCCTTCTATGTAGTAATACCAGCCGATAGGAAATAACGATAGTTATTGTATTTTTAAGGTTTAATCACGCTCCTTTGGCTTATTTAAGACTGAAAAAGGAGTTTTTAGTACTTCTGAATGCCTTTCACTAAGAAGTTTTGTGGTTGAATACCTCTATATCCATATTCCATTTTGTAAGAAGAGATGCTATTATTGTGATTTTAATTCAGTAAATTGGAATTCCCATCTTTCAGACAGATATATCGATGCCCTCTGTAAAGAATTAACAAGAAAAGCCGTTATTATAAAGGAACTCCAAACCATATACTTTGGTGGCGGCACCCCTACTATCCTAAATAAAGGCTCTTTAAAGAAAATACTTAATGTAATAGCTGATAACTGCCAGCTTTCAAAAAAATTAGAGATAACAGTAGAAGCTAATCCTGAAAGTCTCTCACAGGAAAAATGTGAAGAATTACTATCGGCTGGTGTAAATAGAGTCAGCCTGGGAGTTCAGTCCCTTTCTGATGATGAGTTAAGGCTTTTAGGGAGAACTCATACTGCAAGAGAGGCTATAGAATCTTTGAGATTGGTAAGATCTTTGGGCTTTAATAATATCTCTGTAGACTTGATATACGGAATACCTAAAAGATGGTATCCATCTTCTATTAAAGAGCAAGCTCTAAAATTTTGGCAAGATACAATCTTCCAGTTAGCAAGCCTTGAGCCAAAACATTTTTCTATCTATGAACTTACCATTGAAAAACATAAAAGACTGTATAAAGAGATGAAGATTAAAAATCTAATTGTTCCAGATGAGGGCTTTATATGTGAGCAATATCATGTGGGTAGGGCTACCTTAGAGATGCTCGGATATATCCATTATGAGATATCTAATTTTGCTAAAAGGGGATATGAGTGTAAACACAATCTTAATTACTGGAACTGCGGCGAATATTTAGGAATTGGAGCAGGAGCTCATTCTTTAGTCACTGGATATAGATTTTCAAATTTAATGAATGTCAAAAAATACATCCAAGCTATAGAAGAAGAGAGGGATACAAAGGCTGAAATTATTACTTTAACTCCCAAAGATAGTTTAAAGGAATATATATTTCTCGGTTTGAGGAAGCGAGAAGGAATAAATATTTTAAATATAGAAAGGAATATTTTCCAAAGGATGTTAAAGGACGTTATGGAATTAATTGAACTCAAACTTTTAGAGCTGGAAAACAACAGTTTGAAACTCACCGATAAAGGACTTCTTTTGAGCAACGAAGTTATAGTTAGATTATTAAAACATACCTAAATTTTATTTAATTTTATTTATGTTTCATATCTTGGCTTTTAGCATTTTCGAGTATATATAGTAAAATATGAGTTTATGAGAGTAGTTTACTTCGATTGTTTTTCAGGTATAAGCGGGGATATGTGTCTTGGTGCCTTCGTTGATGCAGGCATGGATATGGAACTGTTAGTTTCTGAGCTGAAAAAGATACCTCTCGATGAATATAAATTAGAAGCCAAAAAGGTTATCAGAGGTGGTATTTCAGCCACGAAGGTAGATGTATTATTGCAAGAAACAGAATACAGCTATAGAAAAGGGAGGAAGTGGAGAGATATAGTTAGAATAGTCGAATCTTCCAAACTTGAAGAGACTATAAAGATCCGAGGTTTAGAACTTTTCAAAAGGCTTTTTGAAGTAGAAGCAAAAATTCATGGTATGCCCTTTGAGGATACCCATCTGCATGAGTTAGCAGCGACCGATTGCATTGTAGACATTTTTGGCACTCTTATAGCTCTCCATTTTTTCCAAGCTGACACTCTCTATACATCTGAAATAAACTTAGGTTCAGGGGTAGTTAATACTTCTCATGGGACATTACCAGTCCCTGCCCCAGCCACATTAGAGCTTTTACAGGGATATCCCCTCTACTCTTCTGGTTTGCCCTTTGAGTTGACGACTCCTACTGGAGCTTTAATAATTTCCGGACTTAATGCCCTTTATTCTTCTCTTCCTTCTATTATTGTAGAAAAGGTAGGGTATGGAGCGGGACAGAGAGATATTGCAGAGATGCCTAACTTTTTAAGAGTTATAATAGGGAGGAAGAAGGAAAAGTTAGAGCATTCCACTTGCGATGTAGTGACAGTAATAGAAACTAATATAGATGACATGAATCCCCAATTTTTTGAAAACACTATTGAAAGACTGTTTGATGCTGGAGCTCTCGATGTTACTTTGGAAAATATCATTATGAAGAAAGGCAGACCTGCTTTGAGATTGAGTGTAATAGCTAAGCCAGAAGATGTGGACATGCTCTCTGATATAATTTTTGAGAATACTTCAACCATCGGTATTAGGTTCTTTCCTGTAAAAAGAAAATTATTATTTAGAGAGGTAAAAACAGTACAGACATCTTATGGAATTTTAAGAATAAAGATATCAAAAAAAGAGGATAAAATCTTTAATATAACGCCTGAATATGATGATCTAAAGGCTTTAGCTGTCAAAACTGGAATGCCGTTAAAGAGAATATTTGAAGCAATTTCGAAGGAGATCCAGCAAAAGCTTCATTGTCAATAGGGGGTTAATATGATAGAAGACTTGAAGAAGTCAGAAACATGGAGAGTATTTAGAATTCAATCTGAGTTGGTGGAAGGTTTTGAGACCCTTTATGATCTTGGTCCCGCTGTAAGCATCTTTGGTAGCTCTCGCTTAAAGGAAGATTCTTACTATTATCAACAAGCATTGATCTTGAGCAAAATGCTCTCAGAGGCAGGCTTTTCAATTATCACTGGTGGGGGTCCTGGAATTATGGAAGCTGCCAATCGGGGAGCAAAGATGGGTAAAGGTAAATCTGTAGGATTGAATATAGAGCTACCAACAGAACAAAAGCCTAATAACTACCTCGATATACACTTATCTTTTAGATATTTCTTCATAAGAAAATTAATGTTTATTAAATACTCTATTGCCTTTATTATCTTTCCTGGTGGCTTTGGGACAGCTGATGAGATGTTTGAAGCATTAACTCTCGTACAAACAGGGAAAATAGAGAGTTTTCCCATAATACTTTTTGGGAGAGAATATTGGCAAGGCTTAATCGATTGGATGAAAAAGGTGCCTGTTAACAAAGGAACTTTAAATCCAGAGGACTTCTCCTTTTTCCAAATTGTTGATAGACCTATAGAGGCTTGTATAATATTAAGAGATCACTATAAATTTTTTGGTGGTCCCATTCAGATCGAAGAGTGTAAAGAAGGTTAGTAAATTTGTTTCTCTAAGTAATTCCAAATCACTATTTGAAGCTCTGTAGTCTCTTCACTTTGTGGATTGCATCATAGCTTTTATGGGAGAATGGATTTTACCTCTAAAACTTTTAGTTTAGAATCCAACTACTGTATCTCTTTGTTGTTGTCCTTAAATAAATCTTGTCACTCTCTGTTTCTATTTTGGCAATACTCATTCTTTTAAGTACATTTTGCAATCTTCTTAATTATAACAATTATATCTTTTCCTCCTTTTATGAGCCTAAGATTGTTCAATAACTCACGGATGCCTGATAGTCAAACATTTGTAAACTATGCTTTTTTACCTCTACCCAACTTCTTATTCAACATCTTATTAAATCTTCTCCTTAACTTCTCTAACATCTTAATCCATTTACATCGGAGGTCATTGTAGAAGAAGTTAGTTTGATGATGGGTTGAGCTGGCTTATACTCTATCTATTTAGAAAACTAATATGTAATTGCTTCTGTGATTTTATCGTGCGGACAAAGAAATTTGGGAAAGACAAGTTTAGATTTATAGATTTACAGATTATGCTATTATTACCAAATTATCTCTATGAATCACCTCATCGGAGTATTTATAACCAAGCACAGATTCTATTTCATTGGTTTTTTTGCCCTTTATTCTATTTAACTCGAAGGATGAATAATTTACAATTCCCTTAGCTACCCGCTTTCTATTCACATCCAAGCAATTGACGCCATCCCCAATGTCGAAATAACCCTCCACTTTTAAAATACCAGAGGGCAAGAGACTCTTACCTGAATATAAAATAGCCTTTATAGCGCCATCATCTAAAATTATATTTCCATTAGACCTTATAGCGTAAGCTATCCAGCCTTTTTTCGATGAAATCTTGTTATCCTGAGGCTTAAACTCCGTTCCATGTGGTTCATTTTTCAAAACTGCAGTAATCAATCCCTTTTCTCTCCCACTAATTATGTTAACTCTCACTCCGAAAGAGGTAGCCTTTTTAGCGGCTAACACCTTCGAATACATACCACCAGTTCCCACTACGCTGCCAGCACCACCAGCCATTGCTTCAATCTCAGGTGTAATTTCATCTATGAGATGAAACATCTTTGCATCGGGATTCTTTTTTGGATCTGCTGAATAAAGTCCTTCTACATCGGAAAGTATAATCAATCTATCAGCATTTATAAGCCCGCTCACAAGAGCTGCCAACTGATCATTATCTCCAAATTTAATTTCTTCTGTAGAGACAGTATCATTTTCATTGATTATAGGTATAATTTTATAAGATAAAAGGGTTAAAAGAGTGTTTTTAGCATTTAAATATCTCCTGCGATCAGAAAAAGTACTCCTTGTCAGCAATATTTGCCCAACTTTTTTTGAAAAACGACTGAAAACTCTCTCATAGGCTCTCATTAAATAAGGCTGTCCTACTGCTGCTGCAGCTTGCTTTAGTTGGATGTCATCAGGTTTCTGTTTCAATCCTAACTTGCCCATACCTGCTGCAATAGCACCTGAAGATACTATTAAGACATCATTGCC
The DNA here is from genome assembly GCA_026416735.1 of Thermodesulfovibrionales bacterium. Classification (GTDB taxonomy): domain Bacteria; phylum Nitrospirota; class Thermodesulfovibrionia; order Thermodesulfovibrionales; family Dissulfurispiraceae; genus DYHD01. The sequence goes on along the minus strand of JAOAEO010000018.1, from coordinate 3,850 downwards.
TAAATCTATGGCATTTACCACATCCTCTGCGATATGCCTAATTCTTTTTATGTCTAACTTTCCCGTTTTATCAGTAAGTATATTACTGCCTATCTTGATAACTATTCTGTTTACCATAGCTCCCTTCTTTTAAAAGAGTTACTTTTTCAAATAAATAGGTTTTCAACTCCTTAATACCGATCCCTCTGACAGCAGATATAGCTAAAAAGAATAGATCTTTTTTCTTACAATACTCTTCTAATCTTTTTAATCTTATTTTATCATAAGCGAGGTCTAATTTTGTGCCAACTACCATTTGGGGTTTTTCTAAAAGTTTTATACTAAAAGCTAACAACTCCTGATTCACTTTTTCAAAGTCAGCCACCGGATCAGAGGTGAGCATATCTGATATGTCGACAAGATGTAAGAGCAATGAAGTTCTCTCAATATGTCTTAAAAACTGTAATCCGAGCCCAGCTCCAGCATGGGCGCCTTCGATAATTCCTGGTATATCTGCTACTACAAAACTCTTGCCATCTTCTACCTTTACTACACCTAAATTAGGAATTAAAGTAGTAAAGGGATAATCTGCTATCTTCGGTTTTGCCGAGGAAATAACCGAAATAAGAGTTGACTTACCAGCATTGGGTAAGCCAATTAAGCCTACATCGGCGAGGAGTTTGAGCTCTAAAATCAACCATTTCTCTTCGCCTGGCATGCCAGGTTGTGCATATCTTGGAGTTTGATTTACTGGGCTTACAAAATGGCAATTGCCAAGTCCTCCTCTACCTCCTCTTGCAGCTATGAAAGTTGCTCCATCGAAATCGAGATCTGCCAAAATATTACCCTCTTGGTCTTTTACCACAGTTCCAATAGGAACAGAGATTATAGTGTCTGCACCATCTGCACCATGCTTCTTTTTGCCCTTGCCATGTCCTCCTCTCTGAGCTTTATAAGTCTTACGATAGGCAACATCAAGAAGCGTATTAAGATCTCTTGTGGCTTTTATAACAATATCCCCACCTTTACCTCCGTCTCCACCATCAGGACCACCCTTTGGGACATACTTCTCCCTCCTAAAGCTAACACATCCCCTGCCCCCATCTCCGGCTTTTACATGAACAATTGTATAATCAATAAATTTCATATACCTATCATACTTGGGGAAAAGTTCTTAAAGACCCTATCTCTAAATCTATACAAACAAAAAAGGCAGCTTATATTTTCATAAGCTGCCTTTTTCGACTATATGCCTTTAGTTTGCAGATGGAGCTATAGCAGCCACCTCAACTGGGTAAACACTTACCTTCGTACGAGTTTTATCCTTTCTTTCAAATTTAACCACTCCATCTATAAGGGCAAAGAGGGTATCGTCTGAACCTCTGCCAACATTAAAACCGGGATGAAACTTGGTCCCCCTTTGGCGAACGAGAATATTGCCTGCCCTTACAAACTGACCGCCAAATCTCTTTACTCCTAACCTTTTTGAATTGCTATCTCTACCGTTTTTAGAGCTACCTACACCCTTTTTATGTGCCATCTTTAGCCTCCAATTATCTCTTTAATCCTGAGCAATTTATACTGTTGTCTATGACCTCTAAGTCTTCTTCTTGCTTTTTTTGGTGGTGGCCCATAGACTAAAATCTTTGGATATCTCCCCCGACTAACCACTTCAGCCTTAACCTTTGCTCCCTCAATATAAGGCTTACCCCATATGATCCTTTCACCATCAGAAATCATTAAAACCTTATCAAATAATATTTCCGAATTAATGTCTCCTTCGGGGATATCGACCTTTATCTCATCTCCAGAAGTAACCCTAATTTGTTTTCCCGCTGCCTCAAATATAGCATACATCTTAACCACACCTCCGGAATAAACAAAGGAATATTATAAAATTTAAAAATTCAAGAAGTCAAATTCTTTATGAGGCACCACAGTATTTTTCATATTTTCTACCACTCCCGCAAGGACAAGGCTCATTTCTACCAGGTTTTTTTCCTTTTTTTACAGGCTCTCTTAAATCATCACCGTCTCGCCTATTATAAATAAGCTTTTGTTCTTCTTTAACTTTAAGATCAGTCTCTTCTTTTTTAATCTGGATCTTGAATAAACGTTGAATTATCTCAGCTCTAATCCTTTGAGACATCTCACTAAAGAGTTCAAAGGCCTCTTTTTTATACTCAATTAAGGGGTCCTTCTGGGCATACCCTCTCAATCCTATCCCTTCTTTTAAACGATCAATACTTAAGAGATGGTCCTTCCATTGATTATCTATTGTTTGGAGAAACATTATCCTTTCGATGTAGCGTAGATTCTCTGAACCTATCTCTTTTTCTTTCCTATCATATTCACCTCTTATATGAGAAAATATAACTTCTTTAATATCATCGGTATTTTTGTATTCGGCGAGATCACTATCTATCTTTACACCAAAGAGTCCATAAAGTGCATCCTTCAAACTTGCTAAATTCCACTCACTACGATCAGAGTTGTCAGGGCAATAGATAGACAAAAGCTCTTCTATCTCAGTTTCTGCAAATTCCAAAATTCTATCCTTTAAAGATTCACTTATAAAAGCCTCTTTGCGGAATGAATATATTTCTTGGCGTTGCTTATTCATTACATCATCATATTCGAGAAGATGTTTCCTGATGTCGAAATTATGAGCCTCGACTCTTTTTTGGGCATTCTCTATGGCTTTGGTGACCATTTTGTTTTCAATGGGCATTTCTTCATCTATTTTTAACATATTCATCAAACCATTTATCCTATCGGAACCAAAGATCCTTAAAAGGTTATCTTCAAGGGAGAGATAAAATCTCGAAGAGCCTGGGTCACCCTGCCTTCCTGCTCTGCCTCGTAATTGATTATCAATCCTTCTTGACTCATGCCTTTCAGTTCCTATAATATGTAGCCCTCCAAGAGCAATGACTTGCTCCTTTTCTCTTTGGCAAATTTCCTTTGCTTTCTCAAGAGTTTCTTTCAATTCTGCCTCTGAATAATTATCCCTATCCTTTAAAAGATTCTTTGCTAACATTTCATATTTCCCCCCAAAAATAATGTCGGTCCCTCTCCCTGCCATATTAGTTGCAATTGTAACTGCCCCTAATCTTCCAGCCTGCGCAATTATTTCTGCCTCTTTTTCATGATACTTGGCATTTAAAACAGAATGTTTTATTCCCTTCTTGGACAAAAGTTTACTGAGATGTTCAGATGCCTCTATGGATATAGTACCTACCAAAACGGGTTGTCCTCTCTTATGGCAATTCTCTATCTCCTTTATAACTGCATCGAATTTAGCCCTTTCAGTCTTATAGATGACATCGGGAAAATCATTTCTTATCATAGGCTTATTAGTGGGAATTACTATAACATCGAGATTATAAATCTGGGAAAACTCTGCAGCCTCCGTATCGGCAGTTCCAGTCATTCCTGCTAACTTTTTGTACATCCTAAAATAATTTTGAAAGGTTATCGTTGCGAGGGTTTGATTCTCACTTTCAATTCTGACTCCTTCCTTTGCTTCAATAGCCTGATGAAGTCCATCGGACCACCTTCTGCCCGGCATCAAACGACCTGTAAACTCATCAACGATGACTACTTCATTATCTTTTACCACATAGTCAACATCTTTCTTGAATAAATAGTGAGCTCTTAAAGCCTGTATAACATGGTGAATCAAGGCTACATTGGCAGGATCATATAAATTCTTAACATTTAGAAGTTTTTCAACCTTCTCATTGCCTGCCTCAGTTAAAATTACACTTTTTAACTTTTCATCTATTTTAAAATCTATATCCCTCTTTAAATTAGGAATTATTTTATTAATCGTATAGTACTTCCCTGTAGATTCCTCAGAAGGACCTGA
>JAOAEO010000189.1 GCA_026416735.1 Thermodesulfovibrionales bacterium | reverse complement strand
GATCTAATTGTGCCTCTTCTGCGGGAAATGCGTTTCGGATAGCCTTAAGGTGGACTCATTTGTGCACAAATCCACCCTTCGCCTACAACTTCAGCTTCTATAGTATAAATGATAATTATAATAAATGCTGATGGATTCAAGTTTGCACTTCAGAGTAGGCTAAACTTATGCCCTCATATTCTTTCTAAATACATAAATTGACTAGAAAACACTCTAAAATAGTCTATTTTATATTAGCACTTTTATATCCTTAAATATAATAATGAAACATATGTATAAATGTGATTTATGTGGCTCCGAGAAAAATGTGTACAGTAACCACTATGAAAATCACATCCATAGATGTTTAAACATTTGCTCAAAATGCCATGCTAACTTACATATTGCTATCTACTTTCATGCATATGATATCCTATGGCAGTCTGGAATGGGTGACTATAAAGAAGGAAGTATATAAAAGCATACATAGAACCTTAGTCGAAAAAGGTCTAATTAAATGTGAAAAATGCAATATTTCCTAATTTTCATCCTCCGATAATCGAAGATAACCTATCATAAAAAACTTTACCTTCGGCAGGCGATCTTTATGTAGGATGACGAAGAGTTACTTTTCAGGTATCTATATAAATCGACAATATTTCAATACTTCATCATCATTTACTTTTGTTTGAAAATTTATAAATATCGAAAATTAAGTGTTTGCTTCTTTTACAACTGCTCTAATACTTATCTTGATCTCGCCAAACAGCTCTATCTGAATTGCATTCTCAGAAGTCCTATTCTTGGTATATCGCTTATCCAGCTAGAATTTAGGGATGGCCTCTCTAAGTCAGCCTTTATCCTCGCTTTTTCTCTTTTTGACCATAACTAGTTATCCGTTTCACATCAGCCATTCTGCGCCACTCTTCTGCTTTCATCCTTTTTCCAAGGAGTTCCCGCCCTCTTCCATCATCTGCTTCAATGTCAAGCTCTGCCCATTTAAGACCTGTCAGACCTATGTAAATATGCCATATCGCACCGCAGTTACTGCAAGATAACGTATCTCTTCCCTCCGGAATTAGATTGACCTTAATCTCTCTGCTGCCACAGATAGGGCAGTTTGGAAAATATCCACGTACGTCTGCCTCATATTCTTTAAAGCCCAATAGTTGATGCAGGTTCCTCGAGCTTTTAACAACAGCCCAAGTAATCCCTACTGCAACTATAGTTAGGAACAGCCCCGCTCCAAAAAACGAAAGAACGTCTTCAAGATCTTCATCGTCCATAAAGATGCCCACTATTCCGTCCCCACCACATTTAGGGCAAAGGGTAAGGAAAAGAGTTGCTGGGTCTCGCCCTACACCATTGCACCGTGGACAGATGCGATATTGACCAAAAAACCCAGAGGCTGATTGAACTGAGATGGATACTACAAGAAAAGAGATGATTATTAAGGCTAACTTTTTACTATTCATTCAGTTCGCTCCCTTATCCATAGGTATCTGCCAGATTGATAAAATCACCAAAGCCATATGAGATACCTAGCATTTATCTAATATAATAATTAAAAGATATATAAAAATTTGCCAAATTAAATTTTTTTATTATTCCTTCACTTTCGCCCCGCCCCCCTGCCGGCATTACGGTAATTCTTTTAACGTCCCATTCGAAAGAACCCTCGGGGCTATCGTGGAAGGTGCCTTCATTCGTGGACCTCTTCGCGGGGATCGGCGGGTTCAGGCTCGGATTAGAGAGGGCGGGGTGGGAGTGCGCGTGGTCCAACGACTGGGACAGGTGGGCCTGCGCGGTCTACAGGCGCCACTGGGGAGGAGTAGAGGAAGCCGACGTGAGGTCCGTGGACCCGAAGGGGATCCCGGACGCGGACATGGTGGTAGCGGGGTTCCCCTGCCAGCCCTTTTCCTGCGCGGGGAAGATGCTGGGCTTCCGGGACGAGAGGGGAACCCTGTTCTTCGAGGTCGTCCGGATATTAAAAGAAAAGCGCCCCCCGCTCGTGCTCTTGGAAAACGTCAAGGGCTTAGGATCGGTCCAGGGAGGGGAGTGCTTTGCGGCCGTGCTTAGAAC
>JAOAEO010000188.1 GCA_026416735.1 Thermodesulfovibrionales bacterium | reverse complement strand
GGGTATTATCTGGCTACTGAATCCCTTAGACCTTAACCTGGGCATCCTTACCTCTAACCTGCCTTCTTTAAGATTTATCCACCTCCTCCAGTATCCATTTCTGTAATCCTTCCTCCCCGGACTCCTCTCCTATGCAAAACACCCTACATACTCAAGCTGCTCCGCCTTCAAAGCCTCCTCTAATAACCTAAACCTCATGCCCTTAATCCCTTATCACTTTACAGCCAAAATCCTTAAAACTCCTTTGATATTCCCTTCATAAATCTGTTAAACTTAGGTCGGTGAGTTCTTACACTGCCAAGGATGTGTCCTCCTTTCTTTGAAAAATTTCAATCATATGGAGGATACACCCTTTTTTCTTTACTTTTCAATTTTACACAGAAAATTTCACATTACCCTATCAAAGGAAGTTATCACACCAAGTGGTGGGCTTGATTTTTATTCAGAGTTTTTAAAGACATTTGGATAAAGGACTTGGTAGAGAGCCAGACGCCTTCACCTGGCTCAAGAGAGGATACAAGGTATTGCAATACATAGAACTCATATTACTTATGCTTCATGGAGGAGGTAGACACATAGAAGAATTAGCGGAATTATCATTAAGAGATTAAGAGACAAAGGGGTGAAATTTTTTCTTAAGACTGAAAAAGGAGCAATTACTGGGGGAAAAAAGATTAAAGGGATAAAAAGCCTATTTAGAGATAAACATCTACTTTTTAGTTTTTGAAATGCTAAAAAGAAGCAGGGAAGGAGATATTTTTAAATTTTAAACTTCTATCGGCAAATTTGGATCAGGAATAATATTTAAAATTTAGTAGATATTAGAATTTTTAAATTTTTAGGAGTTTTTTTTATAAAATATAATTCATTGTTATTATAGAAACCTGAATTCTTTAAATCAAAAGAATGCATCTCCTTAAAAACTGGTTTTTATTTGCTGTAGTAATTGTTGTACTTATCTCTTTTGCTCTTCCAGAGTTTGGAAAATTGGTTCGAGAGTATAAGATTCTCAATATTGGTATTTTCTTAGCTTTCTTTATAACTGGGTTAAGTTTAGAGACTTCTGGCATAAAGGGCCAGTTATTAAACTACAAGCCATTAGTAGCTGCTTTGCTTTCATCTCTATTGTTCTTTCCTGCAATAGCTAAAATACTTGCAGATATAACTTTATCTCAGGAATTTATAATTGGAGTTTGTATAATAGCCGTAGCTCCGGTCACTGTAGCTTCTGGTGTGGTTATGACTTCTATAGGAGGTGGCAATGTAGCGCTCGCCCTTCTAATCTGTATAATAGTGAATTTAGTTGCTATCTTCACTATTCCTATCTCTCTAAGCCTTTTACTGAGATTCGAGACTAACATCGATTTACCTATCTTAAATATGCTGATTAACCTTATAATTACAGTGCTTTTACCAACGGTATTAGGACAAATTGTAAGACCTTTAGTAGTTTCGGTGATCTCTAAGTTAAAAAGGCATTTCTCAATTTTTCAACAACTAATAGTACTTTTGATAATTTTTAATGCCTTTTCAAGCTCTACCACAAAAGTTGTTGAGGCAGGTTTTCTATTAATAAAAGTTGCAATTTTTGTAGTATTTCTCCATTCATTGATACTCCTTTTAAATTATGGCATTGCAAAGGCCGTAAGACTTGATAGACCTTCAACCACCGCCTTTATAATACAAACTTCTCAAAAAACCTTGACAGTTTCTTATGTTGTATGGGCGGGTTATTTTGCAGCTCACTTTCCTATGGCGTTGATACCCGGGATACTCTATCATTTAGTTCAGATGGTAATGGATACAATCTTAGCTGAGAAGTTCCGAGTTGCCAGTTTTAAAGCAGAAGTGAGCACCACTAAATAAGTCTTCTGAATGCATTTAACTGAATATTATACTTTTATTAACAAAAGACCTTTTAGATTTTTTCTCTTAATGGATTTCCCCTTTTATCCTAAACTTCAATCTAATTTCTACAGAAGATCTCTTCAGCCTGAAAAAAGCATGAGATAGTAAAAGAAGTTATCATAAACAAAAATTAGTGTCAGAGATATGCAAGAAACATAGCATCAAT
>JAOAEO010000187.1 GCA_026416735.1 Thermodesulfovibrionales bacterium | reverse complement strand
CACCCGTTGTACCGGGTATCTGCTGGATCTGCCATAGTTCGACGCTGTCGTCCTTTTCGCCAAACCATCGGAATGTCATTTTCACAGGCACGATCTCCTTTCATATTTTAGTTCTGTATTAGCTTAGGTATTTTTTCAGTACATTTCATTAGTGTTGCATAAAACTTTTTAATAAAAATCAACTGCAATATTTACCTGTAGAATGAGGAAAGGCCCCTCTGTTAATATCTGTAGTAGCTGGCAAGCAACCACATTTATTAGCAAAGGAGCCAACGAACGTGAATGATTGTACTACAGTTTTTGAAACTTTAAAAGGCTTTTTACCAAAGAATTTATTGGAAAGAGCCATTGACGAAACAAATACCGACTACGGAACAAAGAAGTTTACTGCTCTTAGACAATTTAGCACACTGCTTTATGCCCAGTTAACCGGTAAAGAAAGCCTTAGGGATATTGTAAAGGGTATAGAAGCTGATAAAAACCTTCAGCAGCACATCGGAACCATTAGTTATTCCCAACTATGCCGAAAGAACAGTGAGCGGGATCCAGAAATATTCAAGAGAATTTTTGATGTTGCCCTTGCCCAGCTAAAGAAACATCATGGAATTCGTACCATTCCTGGCTCTTGGGGTACTCTCAAAGCTCTTGACGCTACATTAATACGGCTATGCATCTCGCTTTTCCCTTGGGCAGATTATCGGGATACCAAAGCTGCAGTTAAGGTCCATGTCCTGTACGATATTCTTGTAGGGTACCCAGAGGATATTGTTGTGACTGAAGGCATCATACATGATAAAGATAAGATGGCTTCTTTTGTCACCAAGCCCGGTATTACTTATATATTTGACCGGGGTTACAATGACTACAAAGAATACGACAGATACTGCAAAGAAGGTATCTTCTTTATCACAAGGCTAAAAAGGAATGCTGTAATAGAGGTTATTAGTGAAAACAGTATGGCTAAGGGTAGTTGCGTTTTATGTGACAAGGAAGTAATCCTCGGAGGTTTCTATACCAAGATGCAGCACCCGTTAAGAATTGTAGGAGTCACTGATTCCTCTACGGGTGAACCATTTTACATTGCAACCAACCGTTTTGATCTCTATGCTGAAGAAATAGCTGAAATCTACCGTTTAAGATGGCAGATAGAGCTGTTCTTCAAGTGGATAAAGCAGCACCTTAAGATAAAGCATTTTTATGGTACCAGCTTCAATGCAGTTTTGAATCAGATTTTCACAGCACTGACTCTTTTTTGTCTTTTAAAACTGATACACATACTGGTTGGAGCTAAACATAACTTCTTAGATTTAGTGAGGCTTATTGCAGGAGGACTTTGGAACTCGATGGCTTATTTAAAAGAGACATTATCCCCTGTAAAACCCCCTGGGCCTAAGAGAAAACGGTTCAAATGGGAAAGGGAGTACGTAGCTTTCTATATCCGGTATATGTTTGGTAAAGTTTCGTCATATTAAGTTTTATAAAATTCTATATTGGTTAGGTTTAGGTGGTCACTCCCCTTTTCTCTAACATAACCCATAATTTTCTTATGGATGCAGGTTATACCTGTAAACTATTACTATTGATTTCTGTTAAACTTTTTAATGCAACACTAATGAATAAAACTATATAATGAATAGATAAAAGCCCTTTAAAGATTTGAAGGGCTTTTATCTATTTTAAGCAAGATTCTTATGTGGGGTACCGTCAACATCCGACAAAAGCCACTCTAAGGATGCGATAAAAAAATGACGATTGTGGAACAGAATTCGAGTATCCAAAAACCGCAGACCTGAAATTTACCTACATTTGCCCGTGAACGTCGATTTTTATTTTCTGAAAACATCAAAAAATACCTGCAAATAAAAAGAGAGATCTTCAAATCTCTCACGATTACACCAGTTTTTACCCCAGGCAACGCATCACTAGCAGGCCGAGTGGGAAGTGCTGTTCGCGTAAAAGACCAGTCTTTCAGTCCGCCATCCCAAGAGTTCAAACAGTTCAATTTATTTAAACCCCAAGAAATCGAGTGCGCTGTTTAAGGTTCTATTTTCTATCCATCTTGAAGGGTTACCTTTGAATGAGAGACGACTACATTCGTCTCTAGCAATGTTCCATATGTTTCTATGAACCTCTGATATTCTTATTC
>JAOAEO010000186.1 GCA_026416735.1 Thermodesulfovibrionales bacterium | reverse complement strand
GTGTATAAGAGACAGCCTTCTATGATACTTAAGAAGACATCAGGTTCCATGGGCTTTATGAGAAACCGAGATGCACCGAGGGATAGGGCAAGTCTTTCATCTTTTTCGTCCACATAGGTTGCTGTATAAAAAACAAAGGGAATATGGCTTAGGTTTTCATCAGTCTTTATCCTTCTGCAAAGCTCAAAGCCATCCATCTCTGGCATTAAGATATCTGAGATAATCAGATCTGGCATGGATAGGCTAATTTTCTCCAAAGCCTCAACTCCATTTGAGGCACTAAGGACATCATATCCCCTACTTTTTAACATCTTTTCAAGTAAAACCCTTGAATCAGTATTATCCTCTACAATTAGTATCTTCATGAAGCTTCACCTACTAATTCCCTGATCTGTGATATAACCTGTTCAGGATCTATTGGTTTTTCAATATATCCATTACAGCCTGCAGACAAAAGCCTTTGCCTGTCACCTGCCATTGCATAGGATGTCACAGCAATGATTGGTATGTTTCTGCCAATTTCTGAATCCCTAATTCTCTTAAGAACCTCAGTCCCTTCTATATCGGGCAACTGTATATCAAGAAGAATAAAATCAGGCTTCTCCCTTAGTGCTATTTCAATCCCTTCTAAGCCTGTCATAGCCTTTAGGGTATGATAGCCAAACTTCTCAAGAAATCTTGTGATTAATACCATATTGTCTGGATTGTCTTCTATAATCAACGCTGTTTTCATAGTGGTGTTTTATTAAGTTTTGAAAAAAGTTTCTAAATTACTGAGTCTTACAGCCTTACTGCTTAAAGTAATTAGACTTACTATTTTCCTTCGTAAGTAGTGAGTTACCTATTTCAAAATCTCCATCCGTTTTTAAAAAATTTTTCCCATTATCTTTCATTTCAGAAAACTGAGCCTATATCCAGAGGAATCCTTAATGTAAATATGCTTCCTTTTCCTTTCTCGCTCTGCACTAAAACATCGCCCTTGAGAATCTCCTTAGCTAATTTTTTAGTAAGATAAAGACCTAACCCTGTACCTCCTGCCTTTATCCGTAATGGGGTATCGAGCCTCTCAAAGGGCTCAAAGACCTTCAAGATGTCTTTTTTATCTATCCCTATCCCTGTGTCTTTTACGGCAATTAAAACATGAGAATCAGTCCTCTCTACTGAAACAGTAATGCTACCTCTTTCAGTATATTTTATCCCATTACTTAAAAGATTTATTAAACATTGGAGCAATCTCTTTTTATCTGTCTTCATTTTAATATCATTAAAAGGCATATTAACGGAAAGAGGTAGTTTCTTTTCATTAAGCTGGGGCTGGACAGTTATTATGGCTTTTTCTATGATTTCTCTGAGGGATACCTCTTCTATAAAGGAATCAAGCCTTCCTGCTTCTATCTTTGAGATATCGATAATATCTGTGATCAAGGAAAGAAGATGCTTAGCCGATTGATAGACCCTTGAGAGGTTGTCTTTTTGCTCTTCATTTAGCTCTCCCGATAGTCCCTGTAATGTCATGCCCGTAAAGCCAATTATAGAGTTTAGGGGAGTTCTAAGTTCATGGGACATAGAGGCTATAAACATCGATTTGAGTCTGTCAAGTTCTTTAAGTTTTAAGTTTGATTCTTCAAGTTCTGATTTGGCTTTCTCAAGCTGATAGGTTCGCTCTTTAACTAAATCTTCGAGATGCTCTTTGTACATCTTTAGTTCTTCTTGAGTCCTCTTAAGCTCTGTGATGTCCGTCCCTACACTGAAAATTTCTTTTATCTTGCCATCACGATCTATAACTGCTTTGTTTGTCCAGGCAACCCAGACACGGCTTCCATCTCGCTTGATATTTTCGTTTATATTATGTTCGAAGGCTTTAGGGTCTGCACAGATTTCCCTCATTAAGGGTCTCAAGTCCCTACCAGTTGTCTCCGTCTCTGGAACGATAGTCCCTACCACATGTCTTCCAATGATCTCCTCTTCAGAATATCCAAAAAAAGTCTGCCCAAACTCATTCATAAAGGTAATCCTACCTTCTCCATCCCAGCGTAAGATGATGCTGTTAGCATTCTCAACGAGTTCACGGTATTTTTGCTCACTTTTTAAAAGCCTATCTTGAATTTCTTTATAATCTGTGATGTCCTCATACATAACCACTATACCC
>JAOAEO010000185.1 GCA_026416735.1 Thermodesulfovibrionales bacterium | reverse complement strand
ATATAAAGAGAGCATCTGTAGAGTTAGCTAAGGACTGGCGTACTGATAAGATACTTAGAAGACTTGAAGCGTTATTAGTGGTAGCAAACACTGAAAGCATCTTTATAATTTCGGGGACGGGTGATGTTATTGAACCAGAGAGGGATATAGCAGCCATAGGTTCTGGAGCTCCCTATGCTGAAGCTGCGGCAAGGGCTCTTTATGAAAATACGGACTTGAGCGCAAATGAGATAGCTAAAAAGGCAATGGAAATAGCAGCAGATATATGTATTTATACCAATAAGAATATATTCATAGAGGAACTTAATGGATAACCTAACACCCAAAAAAATTGTAGAAGAACTGGATAAATACATTATAGGACAGGATAACGCTAAAAAAGCAGTTGCAATTGCACTCAGAAACAGGTGGAGACGCCAAAGAATTACATCTGATTTAAGAGATGAAGTATTACCTAAAAATATTATAATGATCGGACCTACCGGGGTTGGTAAAACAGAGATAGCTAGGAGGCTTGCAAAGTTGACGAATGCTCCCTTTATAAAAGTTGAAGCTTCTAAATATACAGAAGTCGGTTATGTGGGAAGGGATGTTGAGTCCATGATCAGAGATCTTACTGAAATCTCAATAAACATGGTAAAAAGTGAACATATGGAAAGGGTACAAGAAAAGGCAAAAAGCTTAGCAGAAGATAGAATACTCGACTTATTATTACCCCCACCAAAGAATACTCGGACTTCAATTGTTGATGAAAGGGAGAAGGAACTTTATAAAAATACTCGGGAAAAATTAAGAACTCAATTAAAGGAGGGGAAATTAGACTCAAGGTATGTTGAAATAGAGATTAAAGAAAAGATTTTACCCTTTGGAGTTATCTCTAATGTAGGACTTGATGAGATCGAGATGAACTTGAGAGAGATGCTCGGGAATTTCCTACCCGAAAAGACTAAAAGAAAGAAGGTAAAGATCTCAGAGGCTTTAGTTCTCCTCGCACAAGAGGAGGCAAATAAATTGGTTGATATGGAATTGGTTAAAAAGGAGGCTATAGAGAGGGTTGAGCAGAGTGGGATAGTCTTTATAGATGAAATAGACAAAATTGCCAGTAAAGGACACACTTATGGTCCTGACGTTTCTAGAGAAGGAGTGCAGCGAGACCTCCTTCCAATAGTGGAAGGTTCAACTGTCGCAACAAAACATGGTCCTGTAAAGACTGACCATATTTTATTTATTGCAGCTGGCGCTTTTCATGCTGTAAAACCCTCTGATTTAATACCTGAACTTCAAGGCAGATTCCCAATAAGGGTTGAATTAGATTCCCTCGGCAAAGATGAGTTTGTAAGAATTCTGACAGAACCCTACAATGCCTTAATAAAACAATATATCGCTTTACTCGAGACCGAGGGTGTTAGTATAGAGTTCACCCCAGATGCTATAAATAGTCTCGCTGCCATTGCAGCGGAAGTCAATGAAAAAACAGAGAATATAGGAGCAAGAAGATTACACACAGTTTTAGAAAAACTCCTTGAAGACATATCTTTCGAAGCCCCCGAAATAAAAAATGGCAGGATTGTCATCGATAGCCAATATGTCTTCGAAAAATTAAATAATATAGTTAAAGACCAAGACTTAAGCAAGTATATACTTTAATTTACCGTTAGACAATCAGTTCCCTAATTAATTGAAGATTAATAATTGTATTTGAAAAATTTTTTAAACTCACGAGAAAAGTCTAAGCTATAAAATCCTTCGACAATGTAATTTAATCTTATGGGCAATTTTCCCTTAGTCTTGCCTAAGGTTAGATAGTTTGGCTTTATTTGCTTTAAGGAATTAAGTTTCTGACTCATCTAAAACGGAGAGATAGTCACAATTCCTTTAAAAGACAGACTATAGTACCATTAGAATTGCTATAAATTTCCAACCATTGCCTGAGACTAAAGAAGAGAAGGCTATATGCTTGCGATTTTCACATGAAAATCAAAGCCCAAAACTCATGAAAGTAATATACAGGCTGTTCAATAATAGAAGGGTTTTTACTCATAAGTTTTTTAAGGAGGAGTTTTGACAGGCTTCAACAACAAATTTTTAGCTCAATCTTCTCCATTAAGTTTGCTCCCTTTAGCACTGAAAAATTTAACTCAATCCCTAAAATGCAAAGTATTATCCTATATTGCAAATATCTTAACCATTGACTCTTATATAC
>JAOAEO010000184.1 GCA_026416735.1 Thermodesulfovibrionales bacterium | reverse complement strand
CTCTTGTTCTTCTGTGCAGTCAAATGTTCTGTGAACTTTATATCCCACATGGTTCAGATGAAAGTGCTGATTTAGAGAAAATCTTAGACATTGACATAAGCTTTATATCCCACATGGTTCAGATGAAAGGCAGTTATCAAAGAGCTATGAATATAGGTGTTGAAAACGCTATTTACAATTATTTTACAACATTTAGGCTTAAAAGAAACACGCCTGAAATGAAGTTTTTTGCATCAAACCCTTGATAAAGTTTTTTAAAGCGAGAGGCTACATGCTTTAAATCATTATTATTTAAAGATAATAAAACAATTTGCTTAAAATAAGGTCTGCTGCATGGCAGAATTTCATAGCAATTTTTGTGCTAATTAGCTATAGCCCCTTCCTCTTAACCGTAATCCAATAGTTCATAAGACTATAAGATATTTCCTGTCATTTCCTTCTCTATGCCCATTACTACCTTCCTATAATTAAGCCTATTCTCAAGACTGTAAAAATAAATAGAATCTTCCTCTTCGTTGATTACTTTTTGCAATTCCTGTTTACACTTCTGAAGTTTTCCCTCTGAAATATCACCTTCAAAAACGGAATTCTGCACCCACATAAAGTATTTCTTCAAAACCTTTCTAACTCTGTTGACTCGTTCTTCTTTGATATCATATGTAACAATTAAATATGGCATTCCCTTTTTATACTTTACTTCTGGCTTTAAGTCTTTGGGGTTACTTCACCACCAAGCCTTAAAAGGAGAATAAAGCTCATCCCCTATAAAATGTTTTATTAGTTTGTAGCACTCAAGCCTGATGAGTGTCCTGTAAGAGACATTTCTCTTCAATTTCCTATGCTTGATGGTTGTTGAAATCTTCTGATCAAACTCTTTTAAGAATTTCTTTCTACCCGATTCATTCATATAGCAGTAATTAACATCCTCTTCAAAATCCTCAAGTTTTATCATATTGTTATTTACAAGCTTAAAGATAATAGAGTCAGCAATCAGGGGCTTAAAAATCTCCGCAATATCAAGGCTAAGAGAATACCGTCTCTCCCTTGGTTCGTGCAGATAGCTTATAGTTGGATTTAGTTGGGTATGATAAATCTCTGAAAGCACAGTTGAATAAATCATGGAATTTGCAAAGGATATTAAGGCGTTTACAGGATTGGAGGGTGGTCTTTTTTGTCGCTTTTCAATAGAAAAATCATCCTTTAAAATTATGTTGAATGCCTGATAATAGATATCCTTTGCCCTACCCTCACATCCCATTAGCTCATTAATCGTCTTTGCCTCAGAGGCATTGGCAAGTTCCCCCTTTATCTTCATCTGAAATTCATTGGTACCATTATATTCCCGCAAGTTTCTGAGCATATGAAAGATTGCTCCTTCTATAAAGCAAAAAGCAAGAAAAAACCTAGCTTCTGGGTTGAGATAATGTTCAACCTGATGCACTGTCAACTCACCAGAGACATTTCTGTCACGGGGCATGAAGCTTCCTGCATAAAAGCCATAATAATTATAGATGTGAACAGTCTTCCCTTGCTGAGCAAGAAAATTAAGAAGCTTAGTATTAAGGTCAAGTTCTCCAAAAATATGGATTGTATCTATATCTTCAATAGGGATAGCTTTCTTATCACCGTTTTCGTTTTCAATATATACGGTGTTTTCCTTGCGTCTTATTCTTCCATTTGTAAAAATATAATAAGGTCGAGACATATCTTATCCAAAACAAAATTCATAATAGGCACACTTTGCACAATAGGGCTTACGTTGCAATTGTGGTGGCTTATCTGTGCTCAATATCTCTTGCACCCTCACTAACGCAAATTCAACCTCTTTTTCAGCATCTGATGTTAAGATAACCTCCTGTCTTTTTCTCATCTTGGGATAATTGATTACACCACGCTTTTCGATCCCGAGCTGCTTTAGATAATAAAGATAATAAAGAAGTTGAATCCTGTCTGCATGGGCAAGCCGATTAGAATGTTTTACCTCCCTTATCTCATCACTGCCAACAATGTCAATATTTATTAGATTGTCAATAAGCATTTCTTTTGCAACTTCTCTTGGATATGAGAACTCACCAAGTAATTTACCTATTAAAACCTTGTCAGAGGAAGACTCCATCTGTATGCCTCTGTCAAAGAGCCATAGCTTGCGTTCACATACATAGAGGTAGTTGACTTTGATGCCGTTTGTTTTAAGAGTTTGAAAGTCAAACCCTTCTGTTAGTCCATCATGCATAATGCTTCTTTTAAAAAAATATACTCATTGGTAAGGCATAAAATTTACTGCCAAATGGTAAAATTCCTTCTCCCATGTATAAGATATAGCCTGCTTTTAGATTATCAATTAGGAGCACACACAAAGTATATAAG
>JAOAEO010000183.1 GCA_026416735.1 Thermodesulfovibrionales bacterium | reverse complement strand
TTGGCGGTGATGGTGGCACTTATGATATTGGATTACAGGCTTTATCAGGTGCGATGGAGAGAGGACATAACCTACTTTATATATGTTATGATAATGGAGCTTATATGAATACAGGTATCCAGCGCTCAAGCGCAACTCCCCTTGGTGCTGATACCACCACCTGCCCTGCTGGGACTGTCATTCCTGGTAAATTACAACAAAGAAAGGATCTGACTAAAATCATGGCTGACCATGGCATTCCCTATGTTGCTCAGGCTGCAATAAGCCATTGGTCAGATCTCATGAGAAAAGTAAAAAAGGCTCTCGATATCCGAGGACCAAAGTTCATGAATATATTAGCTCCTTGCAACCGAGGCTGGAGATCGAGAAATGATGACGCAGTTTTACTTAGTAGACTCGCTGTAGATACTTGTTATTGGCCTCTCTATGAGATAGAGGACGGTATTTTAAGAATCACTGTCAAACCAAAAGAGAAAAAGCCTTTAGAAGAGTTTCTAAAGCCTCAAGGCAGATTTAAACACCTCTTTTCTCCTGAAAACGAATGGTTACTGAAAAAAGCTCAAGAGGATGTCGATAGATATTGGGAAAGACTTCTCAGAGAGGAAGCTTGTTTTACAACTGAAAAAAAAGAAGAAAAGACAGAGGAAACTCAATAGTTTTTAGTAATAAGCTTCAAAGAATCAGGCACTACTTCAATCCTCAAAGGGGTAGTGCCTGCATAATCTCCATCGATCTGAACCTTTGAATCACCCCAAATCTCAACCCTTTTAGCCCTAAGATAACTTATATCTTTGTAGGCAAGATGTTTTTGTAAAACCATACCAGAAAAATACCTAATTATGCTAAACCAGCCTCTGCTATGGGCAACAAAAATATAGAAAGTATCATCTGTTAATTTAGCATGGGGTGTAAATTTGAAACTCCCCCCGTAACATGCAGATTTACCAACAACAGTGAAGAAACCTTTGAGATGAATACTTTTATTCACCTCTTTCTCTTCGATTATTGTAGAACCCGCTTTTTTTATAACCTTGGCATCATAAGCGATAATATCTAAGGGGTTTGGTTTGTAACTACATAAAACCTTAAGCCCGCTTGCAATATAACCTACCTTACCAAAGTATTTTTTTATTTTTTTATTAACTCCAAAAACGGCCTCACCATCAAACCCAATTCCAGCCATGAGCAAGAAAAATCTAGATTTCCTTGTGGGCTCCTTAATAGAACTTATCTTACCAAGATGGACTGTCTGAACATTGCCAGTTAAAACAAAATCTATTGCCTTTGTAATACTATTTGGCATTTTTAACTCCTTTGCAAGAACAGAGGTAGTACCAACAGGTAAGATTGCCATCGGAGTATTTGACCCTGCAAGCCCGTTTGCAACCTCATTATATGTGCCATCTCCACCTGCAACAACGATGAGTGTGGACGGTCTATCTCTATTTTCTCTCGCAAGAGTTTCGGCATTGCCTTTCTCTTTTGTGATAAACAAAGTAGGCTCAAGCCCCCTTTTTTCAAAAATTCGTAGGGCCCTATAGATCTTCCTTAAAGCATAACCCCCTGCAATAGGATTCCCGATAAGTATGATCTTTTCAAACAAATTTCTACCTGAGAAGCCTTTATAAAATTGAGAGTTTTAAAGCATTAATTGAAAAGTATATCACATTAACTAAATAAATTTAACGTCATCCCATTATATTCTCATTAAAAAGCATTGTTTACTCATAAGTGACACAAAAAGTAGAATTGATAAAGGAATTTAATTAAACAGGGCTTTTCAGTAAAGGACTATCGTAAAGCTTTTGAAAAAAGCAGGTTTTAATTTTAATAAATCAATAACAACTCAAAAGAGAGCAAAGATGCTACAGTTACAATTATTTAGCAATATTAAAGAGATAAAGACTGAGAATCCCTTTTAGGCATTATAGATGAGCATGACAGTATAGCTTAGGCACAGAGAGGGAATTCCTGTAAATCACAAGACAGTAAGAAAGATAATGAAAGAAAATAGCTTAGCAGTTATACAGAAAGTTCACAAAGCAAAGAGGGATGCTAAAAATGAAAAGTTTAAAGCACAGGGACCAAAACAAATTGGGGGAATAGAATGGCAGGATTTATGACACTTACTAGGGGTGGACATATTAAGTTTTAGTGTTTGACTGTTATAGCGAGGAAATAGTTAGACGTGGAGTTTCCTCAAGGGGCAGGGCTGCTGAATGTTGTAGAGCCTTAGTGTCTTGCTTCATTCAAATGAGACAAAAAGCCTCTTTGAAATAAGAAGTGGTTTGATGTGTTTTTAATGCTTGATTATACTCTCTATTTTCTTCAATCCTCTTTTGCCTTGCGTATGCCAGTTTCTCTGCCC
>JAOAEO010000182.1 GCA_026416735.1 Thermodesulfovibrionales bacterium | reverse complement strand
GTAAGTCCATACTTATATTTAATACTACTATGTCACCAGATAGCTTAGCAGCCTCAGAATTAAACCTTCTTGCTTGCAAATCGCATACTGGTGTATCCAGCGAAGGAGTAACACTAATGACCTTTATTTTTCCGCTATAGTCCCTTAGACTCTTTGGATTTAAACTATTGTCAACCACTAAAAAATCCGGTGCTCTATCACCTTCCTTTATTGGGTTCCCAAGTAAAGTTAAAGGATTGCCTTTAAAACTTATAATTCCCGCCCGTTCCATATTTTTAAGCCTCCCTAACTGTATTTTTCACTCTTTACAAACTCTTTTATCTCTCTCCTAAAGGCTCTTGGAAGGAGCTCTACTCCTTCCTTCAAGTATCCTATTGCTATTAGCATAGGGATGATTTTATCTTCTGGTATATTGAACTCTCTTTTAATGCATGCTTCATCAAAGCCATCCATGGGATGAGTTTCAAGACCAAAACCTCTTGCTGCAATCATTAGATTCATTGCAAAAAGAGCTGCATTTTTAATTGCAAAAAACTTCCGTTTAAGGCTATCGGGTTCACCCTCAAGTTGATATACCATTGCCTTATAGGTATCTCTCATTTCTGGTTTCATATATCCCAGATTTTCCCAGCTAGAGAAAACTCTCTCGAGATTTTCCTCTATTGCTAAAGGATCCGCTATTATTATTAATACTACCGATGCCTCTTCAACCTTGGGTTGATCAAAGGCACATTTCCTCAAAATTCTCTTTCTATTTGGATCCCTAACTATAATTACCTTCCATGGCTGTAAATTAAAAGAAGATGGAGCAAGATTTGCGATCTCCAAAAGAGATTTTAAGATATCTTCGGAAATCTCTTTGTGGGGATCAAAAAAGTTAATAGAACGTCTATTCTTTATAACATCTAATACTAAATGCATCCTGTTCCTCCTAATCTAAAGTTCCGATAGCTGATAAACATTTTTTGCATTATTATATAAAATTATATATCAAAAGTTTTAAAAAGATCACAATTTTTTATTTTAGAAATAGATTCTAAGGAGAAGGCTCTATGTGAACAACCACGTCGATTACTTCTGGGAATCTCTTTTTTATCTCCTCTTCTGCTTGATGGGCAATGTCGTGGGCAGCATGCACCGATATAAGTGGATCGACTAATAGGTGAAGATCTAAAAATACATGATTTGCAGTTCCTCTCGTCCTTATTCCATGGCAACCTCTAACACCTTCCACTTTATTTATTATTTCTTTGATCTCCCTCTTGTCAATCTTAGTTTTGTCAACAAGAGTCTCTGAGGCATCTTTAACTATTTGTATACCAGCCTTAGCTACTAATAATCCAACTATTGCCCCAGCGATTATATCTACAAAAACAAATCCCAATTCTGTTAGGACAAGGCTGAATATAACCCCAACCGATATAAAGATGTCCATCTTTGTATGTTGTGAATCTGCAATGAGATATTCACTCTTCAATTCCCTTCCTTTTTTTATCTCGTATCTTGTAACTCCCATATTTATGAACATCGTTATTACCATTATTAGAAAGCTTGCTGTAGTTATCTCTACAGTATGCTTATTGACAAAGGAATCATAAACTCTTTTAAAGATCTCTATACAAGTTAAGAACATTAGCAAGCCTATAAATATAGTGAATAGAGTTTCATATTTTCTATGGCCGTAGGGATGCTTTTCATCGGGAGGTTGCGAAGATAGATATATACCAATAAGACCAACTATATTAGAGACACCATCAAATAAGGAATGAAAGCCGTCAGACAAAATAGATAAAGAGTTGATGAAGTAACCGTAAACTATCTTTATTATTGAGACAAAAAGATTTAAAAAGAGAGTGATAAGTAGAACCTTCTTTATCTCAGTTATTCTGTTGAAATATTTCTTCCCATTCCTTTTTAAAATCTCTGAATCTTCCAGCATCTATTGCTTCTCTCATATTATTAAAAAAATTGAAATAGAAGAAAAGATTGTGAATTGTATTCAACCTCATAGATAATATCTCCCTCGAAAGAAAGAGATGTCTTAAATAGGCTCTACAAAAATTCTTACAGGTATAACAATTACATTTAGGGTCAAGGGGTAATGGATCATCTTTATATTCTGTTCTCTTAATGCTAACTCTACCAACGCTTGTAAAAAGAGTTCCATTTCTTGCATTTCGTGTTGGCATAACACAATCAAACATATCAAACCCATTCTCTACAGCTACTAAAACATCCATTAAATCTCCCACGCCCATCAGATATCTGGGTTTGTCTTCAGGTAAGTAAGGGGTTATAAAATGAATAATTTCATACATCTCCTCTTTACTTTCTCCAACACTTAAACCACCTACTGCATAGCCATCAAAACC
>JAOAEO010000181.1 GCA_026416735.1 Thermodesulfovibrionales bacterium | reverse complement strand
AGATGTGTATCAGAGACAGGCTAAAGGATAGTTGCTTTTTTGTCAATTATGGGGAGACAATACTCTTTCAGAGAGATTATTTTTGAGGAAACGCGGCGTAAGGTTTCTATAATAAATTTCTTTATGCGAAAGCTTAGTCCTTATTTACTTAAAACAATCAATACGAAGCCCGTTAACATAAGAACTGAACCAATGAACTTTTCACCTATCTTTGCTTCCTTAAATAGATAATAACCATAAAATACCCCAATCAGTAGGCTTAATCTTTTTACTGAAATCATATAAGCTACCTTTGTTAAGCTTAAAGCTATGAAGTGGGAAATAATCATCAACGCATAGAATATTCCTGGTAAAAGAGCAGATTTTAAAACCTCTCGGTTCAATTCTGACAAACTTTCTTTACCCTTAAAATAAGTTATTGGTGTAAAAACAATTACAATTAATAGAAAGTAAATGCTACCAAAAAAGATCGGTGAAGACCGTTCAATCCCTAACTTACCAAGAGAAGCAGTAATACTATAGATTAAAGCAACGAGTATCATATATACTGATCCCTTTTCTCTAACGATCGCTAAAAAGGGTTCAAAAATTCCCTTTTTGAATTGGCTAATATTTAAAACATAACTACCAGTAACTATTAAAATGATTCCTGAAGCCCCGATAAATGATACTTTTTCACCTATTAAGACATAAGAAATGAGTATTAAAAAAATCGGAGTTAATGATAGAAATGGAAGAGTCACACTTAAGGGAGAAATTTTGAGAGCTTTGATATAGAGAATCAGAGCAATAATCTCGAGGGGAAGCGAAACCAATATTATATGGAAAAATCCATCTTTTATCTCAGGTGTAGGAACTAAAATTAAAGCTATTAATAAAACTGGTAAAGAGAAAACGAGTCTTAGCCAAGCGATCAAATATTCATTATATATTTTAAGAGCTTTCTTAGTTAAAGCATCACTTGTTGCTAAAGAAAAAGCACATACAAGAGCATAAAGTATCCATATATTTTCCATATATACATTTTAAAGTCCTTAGTAGGAATTCTCAAAGAAGTACGTGTAGGCTATCGCTATATGATTTGGAGAAATGATCTGGACAAGCTGTATAAGATAATAGAAAAGATTGCTGTTTCATAAAGAACTTGAGAATTCATTGTTAAAAGTTGTATATAATGCCGATACCCGTGAGTACTCTTTAAGATAATTTAAAAGAGTTTTTTGACTGAGGATTGAATAAACATCTTACATTAAATAAAAATTTGAGATAAGTAGGAGGTTCCAATGGAATTTGAAGTATTTATTAAAAGATATTTCGATAGTGTTTTGAAAGAATCAGTTTATATTGAGAAGACCTTCAAAATTCTTAATGACAAAGGATTTAATCCTCGCAATACCATAGTATCAGTGTGTATATGTCGAGATGAAATTTCTCAACCATTAGTTACTTTAGTTAAAGAAAGATGGGGAGAAACATTTAACCTATGTAGTCTTGCAGGACTGTTTTCTGCTGGATCTACGGCTCTTAAGGCTGCAATGCATCATTCCCCTATTGTTGATAACAAAGAGAGATATGTATTTTATGCTCTTCCCCATATAGCAATCGACGCAAAGGGTGAATTTGGGGTTTGTAGACGAAAAGGGAGATTTGAAGACTCTAATGCTTGTGGAGCTTTGAATGTCTTTCTTGGAGAACTTAAAAGCAAAAAGTTAAACACTTTTATCGATAAGGAAGATATAGAGCTAAGCCTTATTAAAAATCGCCTATTAAGAGAGATTCCTTATGGTTACATACCTGATTTACTTGAGCTCACCAAAATAACTCTGAAAACAACAAGAGAAGATCTACAGAATGCCTTCAGTAGGATAATAGATGTCAAGAAAAGTGACTATGCTTTGCTGACAGGCATCCAAATCCATGGTCCCGATGGAAACTATGTTTCTCCTGATATCTCCTATACAGTCATAGACGGCGAGAAAAAGGAATTAGAAATAACCGAATGATGATTGGTGAGTCCTATTTTATCTATAATTTTGTAATGAAACGGATGTTCCTTTCCCTTTTTTCTAAAAACATAATATAATCAATGAGACAGTTATTTTCTTATCTCAAAATAGCCACCGATATATGATTCTATACACGATATATTCTTATTACTATGCTATTATGTAGACATAATGTATCTCGACAAATCAAAGGTCACAATCGAGGGCAAAACTTATGTTAGATATCTCCTTCGTGAGTCCTATCGTGAAGGCAAGAAGGTGAAGCATCGCACCATTGCTAATCTATCGAGATGCACACCTTCAGAGATAAGGGCGATAGAGATAGCCTTAAAG
>JAOAEO010000180.1 GCA_026416735.1 Thermodesulfovibrionales bacterium | reverse complement strand
TACCTAAACCTAGTATCGATACGGGGATGGGGCTTGAGCGAATTTCAGCAGTCTTACAAGGTAAAAAAAGTAACTTTGAGATAGACGTTTTTGCTCCAATCATTTCATCCATAGAGACTCTTGCAAAAGTGCAATTTAAAAGGGATTCTCTGACAGATATCTCCATAAGAGTTATCGCAGACCATATGAGAGCCATTACTTTTTTGCTTTCCGAAGGACTTGTGCCTTCCAATGATGGAAGGGGTTATGTATTAAGAAGAATAATAAGGAGAGCTTCGAAACATGCCAAATCCTTAGGGTTTGAGGGTCCAATTTTATATAAGCTTGTAGAATCTGTAATCGAAGCTATGGGTGACGCCTATCCAGAAATTGTTCAAGAGAGAGAAAGGGTATCTAAACTACTTATGTTTGAAGAGGAAAGGTTTAATAGGACCCTTGAACAGGGTGTTAAAATCATAGATGATTTAATAGAAAAACTTAAGAAAAGAGGTAACAAGATTATTCCAGGCTATGAGGTTTTTAAATTATATGACACCTATGGATTCCCACTTGATCTTGCGAGGGATATAGCTATGGACAATCAGATGTTGATTGATGAAGACGGCTTTAACAAAGAGATGGAGTTACAGAGAGAGCGAGCAAGAGCTTCTTGGATAGGTGAGGAAGAAGCTATATCATCCATTTATAGAGAACTCCAAGCTGAAATTGGCGAGACAGTCTTCGTTGGCTATGAGACATTAGAGGCTAAAGCTACAGTTAAAGCTATCCTCAGAAATGGCAAAATAGTCTTAGAGGCTCAAAGGGGTGACGAAATCGAAATATTCCTCGATGTTACCCCCTTTTATGGCGAATCTGGTGGGCAGGTAGGAGATGTTGGCTATCTACATAGTGATAATGCCGAAGTTGAGATTTATGACACTAAAAAAGAATTGGGTCTTCACAGTCATAGGGCTAAGATCAAAAGAGGTACTCTAAAGGTCTGGGATAAAGTTTACTGTATAGTCGATCACATTAAAAGGCAAGCTACCGCAAGACACCATACCGCTACTCATTTACTACATGCAGCCCTTAGAGATGTTGCTGGAGAACATGTCAAACAAGCTGGCTCTTTGGTCTCTCCCGAAAGGCTTCGTTTTGACTTTGTACATTTTCGTCCCCTTACTAAAGAAGAAATAGTAGAGATTGAAGAGTTCGTTAACGATAAAGTTCTCAGAAATATCGAAGTTCAAACTGAGATTACTGATTTACAAAGTGCTATAAAAGCTGGCGTTACTGCTCTCTTCGGTGAAAAGTATGGAGAAGAGGTAAGGATAGTTAGAGTCCCTGGAGTCAGTGCAGAACTATGTGGTGGGACTCATTGTAAAGCCACAGGAGACATTGGCTTATTTCTAATAACTTCTGAGAGCAGTATTGCTTCAGGTATTAGGAGAATAGAGGCTTTAACAGGTTCATCAGCTTTAAATTATATAAAAACAATAAGAGCTGAAGTAGAAAATTTATGTCAAATATTGAAGACAGATAAGCTCTCAGAGAGAGTAGAAAGACTTTTATTGGAGATCAAAGATAAGGAAAAAGAGGTAGAATCTTTGAAAGGTAAAATAGCTTCTGATATCTCATCGTCAATTGTTAAGAGCGCAAAGGATATAGACGGCGTAAAGGTGATTTCTTGCAGAGTTGAAAACCTTGAACAAAAGGACTTAAGAGTGCTCGCAGATAATATTAGGGACAGAATTGGTTCTGGCATAATTGTTTTGGCATCTAAGAAAAACTCGCAGGTGTCCATTGTCGCTATGGTAACTAAGGATCTTATTCCAACTTACAATGCTGGAAGTATCCTAAAGACAATTGCTGAGATGGCAGGAGGGAAGGGTGGCGGAAAGGCAGATATGGCTCAAGGAGGCATTTCTAAATTGGAGGATATTTCTTTACTCGACAAAGCCCTTGAGTCAGTTTATGAATTCATAAAAAACAAAAGGACACAAGATTGAAGCCTTATTAAAGGAGGTGTTAGATGTTTGAGATTTTTAGAAATATTTTGTTAGCAGGACTGGGTGCACAGGAGAAGATAAAAGAATCCATCAATGAGCTTGTAAAGAGAGGCGAACTGAGCGAGTCTCAGGGAGCTCGGATAATAAAGGAGTGGGCACAACTGGCAGATCGTAGTGCTACACAATTAAAGGACGACATTGCTGAAGTTGTAGCTAAAACTCTCGAGAAGATGAACATACCCACAAAGGAAGATCTGGGAAATTTGCAGAAAAAAGTTGAAAACCTCTCTGCAAGACTCGATATACTTGAAAAAACTTTAAAGGATACAAGCCAGAACCAATAACAGGTTAGATTGTGGACATCTTAAGTCTCACAAGGAAATTCAAATCGGCAAGAAGACTTCAACAGATCATCAATGTATTCCTTAAGTATGGATTTGGTCAAATAATCGATCAAATCCAGTTGGG
>JAOAEO010000017.1:9654-18081 GCA_026416735.1 Thermodesulfovibrionales bacterium | reverse complement strand
TGATGGTGTAATGCCACAAACTATTGAAGCAATTAATCATGCTAAAGCTGCAAATGTCCCTATAGTGGTTGCAATCAATAAGATTGATAAGCCAGAAGCTAATGTTGCAAAGGTCAAAAATGAACTGGCTGAATTGGGGATCATTCCTGAAGAGTGGGGAGGGCAGAATATCTTTGTCGAGGTTTCTGCTAAGAAAAAGATAGGTATAGAACACCTCTTAGAGATGATATTACTCCAGGCTGAAATCATGGAATTGAAAGCAAATCCTTTAAAACGTGGTAGAGGGCTTATTATTGAAGCAAAACTTGATAAAGGTAGAGGTCCTGTCGCAACGGTTCTTATTCAATCTGGTACTTTGAAAGTAGGGGATGCCATTGTGGCTGGTACTGCTTCTGGAAAAGTTAGGGCATTAATAGATGATACAGGTAGAAGGATTGAAGCAGCTGGTCCTTCAACTCCCGTTGAAGTAATAGGTTTTTCAGAGGTTCCATCAGCTGGAGATGTTTGCGTTTGTGTGGAAGATGAGCGAAAAGCTCGCCAAATTGCTTTGGCAAGATTGCAAAGGCAGAGAAGTTCAGAAATTCAAAGGCGCTATAAGTTAACTCTTGACGATCTCCACGCTAAGATTAAAGAAGGAGAGATCAAGGATCTTAATATTATTATCAAAGGGGATGTGCAAGGATCAGTTGAGGCTATGAAGAAAGCCTTAGAAGGGATTGTTCATCCTGATGTAAAGGTAAAGATAATCCATTCCTCAGTTGGAGGCATTAAAGAATCTGATGTCATGCTCGCTTCAGCATCTAATGCCATCATATTAGGTTTCAATGTAAGACCCGAGCTTAAAGCCTCACAGGCAGCAGAGAGAGAGGGCATCGACATTAGGCTTTATAATGTTATCTATGATGCAATTGAAGACATTAAAAAAGCTCTTGAAGGCATGTTGAAACCAACCCTTCGAGAAAAGATATTAGGTAGAGCAGAGATAAGACAGATCTTTTATACTTCACGTTTTGGTGCAATTGCAGGATGTTATGTTTTAGAAGGCGTTATTACTCGAGCCAGCGATGGCGCTCGGTTAATAAGAGATGATATCGTAGTATATGAAGGCAAAATATCTTCTTTAAAGAGGTTTAAAGAAGATGTTAGAGAAGTGCCTGCAGGCTATGAGTGTGGTTTAACATTAGAAAATTACAACGATATCAAAGTTGGAGATATCATAGAGGATTATCTTATAGAAAAAATTGCTGCAAAGCTATAGTTTTTCCATGAGAATTTATATTCTTTATATGTAAAATCAACAATTTACTAATGCATCCCTATAAAAGAACAGAAAGATTAAATATTTTACTAAGAGAAGAGATAGCCGACCTAATAATGAAGAAGATTAAGGATCCTCGCTTGGGTTTTGTCACCGTAACAGATGTGGAGCTAACAAAGGATTTAAGGACAGCTAAGGTTTTCATTAGTATTATGAATAAGAATGATTATGACTTGAGTTTGGAGATATTGAATTCCTCAAAAGGTCTTTTAAGAAGTGAGATCTCTAAAAGGATAAAAATAAAGTATATTCCTTCCATCGAATTTCTAATAGACAGATCTGCTGAACATGGTGGTAGGATTGACGAGATCTTAAGGGGGTTAAGAGAGTCGAGACAGAAGGATGATACAACCTCCCAGTGAATTGATAGATTTTTTAAAGGAATCTGATGATTTCATTATTGCCACCCATATAAGTCCAGATGGTGATGGATTAGGTTCATCTTTAGCTCTTTCTGAACTATTAAAGGCGAAGGGAAAAAAAACATTGCTTTTAACTAAGGAACCCTATCCTCGCCAATACTCCTTTTTACCGGGAATTAAAGAATTCATCACATTAAATGATTACTTGAATATTCAAAATAAACCAAGGAATCTCATCCTTGTGGATTGTCAACACATAAAGAGAATTGGTATTGAAGATTGCAGTAAGTCTTTAGTTTTTTCTAAAACTGTTATCATAGATCATCACGAGGTTAATAATCCCTGTGGTGATATCTTTTGGATAGAAGCAGAAGCTCCTGCAACTGGGATGATGATCTTTTCTCTTGTAAAAGAAATGGGTCTTAGTATAACTCCTGAAATGGCAATCAATCTTTATGCAGCCATTGCTTTTGATACTGGCAATTTTAGGTTTGAAAATGTAACTCCTGAAACATTCAGAGTAGCTGCAGAGTTAATTGAAGCTGGAGCAAAACCGAGTCTTATTTATACTTTTTTATATGAAAGATGGTCATTGGGCCGATTGAGGTTGTTAACTGCTATGTTAGAAACCCTCGAATTAGAAAGTGGATTAGCAATGGGAACTATAACAAGAAAAATGTTCAGTGATACTGCTACAACAGAAGATGATATCGAAAGTTTTGTATCATTTTTGAGAATTCTTGATAATGTTAATGTATCGGTTATTATTACAGAGATCGATAAAGATTTCTTTAGGGTTAGCCTTAGATCCAAGCAAGACTTAGATGTATCTAAGATTGCAAAGGATTTTGGTGGAGGGGGGCACAAAAACGCAGCAGGTTTTCGAATTAAAGGCGATCTTATTCCCCTTAAAGAGAAAATTAAGGCAAAAGTCAGGTATTATAAATAAAACATAAAAATCTTATCTTTTGAAAGAGCCTTTATGTCTAAAATAAAGGTTTTACACCCTTCCTTAAGAAATAAGATAGCAGCTGGTGAAGTAATAGAGAGGCCTGCTTCTGTGGTGAAGGAGCTTTTAGAAAATTCAATAGATGCCTTTAGTACAAATATCGAAATTCAAATAATTGGTGCTGGTAAAAAGCTGATAAGGATTTCAGATGATGGCATAGGGATGGATAGGGAGGATGCTTTATTAGCTTTTGAGAGATATGCAACAAGTAAGATCTATACAGAAGAAGATTTGCACAATATTAAGACTCTTGGATTTAGAGGAGAGGCTTTAGCTTCGATCGCAGCAGTCTCAAAGGTTAGACTTTTTACTGCGCCAAGAGTGCCTCCAGAAGATCCTGCATCTATTAATCATTCAGGTTTTTGTTTGGAGTTAGTTGGAGGGGAACTAAAAGAGGAAAAGATTTGTTCCACTCTGGGCACAACAATAGAAGTCAGAGATCTCTTTTTCAACACTCCAGCTCGAAGAAAATTTTTAAAATCAGATTCTACAGAAATTTTTCACATTATTGACGTAGTTACTAAAGAAGCTCTCAGTCACTACTGGATAGCTTTCTCATTAATTATTGATAGCAATAAAGTGATGCATTTGCCAAAGGCTCTATCTATAAGGGAAAGGCTCATACAAGTTTACGGTATAGATTTTGTTAATGAGCTTTTTGAAATTAGCGCTCAAAAGGAAGATTGTGGATTCATAGCATACCTCTCTTCTCCCCACACATTTAGAAGTAATAGGTCAAATCAGTTCATTTTTGTAAATAACCGATCTGTAAGAGATCAAACTATCTCACAGGCAATTTATAAAAGCTATGGAGAGCTAATTCATACCAATAAACACCCAAATTTTTTTATCTTTCTTACCATAAATCCTCACAAAGTAGACTTTAATGTTCACCCTACTAAAAGAGAGGTGAGGTTTAAAGACAAAAGCGAAATATTCTATTTCGTTCAAAAAAGTCTCGAAACAGAAATTGGGAAACTAACATCGATCTCAAACTTTTCGGGCAGAACAATTAATCTCTCTAAAGTAACCGAAGATGGAACTTTTATGGTAGAAGAAGAACTAAAAATTAAAGAGCTAATCGCTGAACAGACTAAATTGTATAATCCAGGCAATAGTGGGAACATTCCTTGCCTTTATATAGGTGAAACCTTTGTTGTAATCCCTCAGAGTGGGGGGATATCGATAATCGATTACCATGCAGCTCATGAAAGAGTCATCTATGAAAGACTTCTAAAAAGGGAGGATTCAACATCTCTAATGCTTCTCTATCCACAAAGTATAAAACTCGATGCTGTAGATTATAGAGTTATACTTGAAAATTTACAATTCTTAAATGATCTTGGCTTTGACATCCACGACTTTGGTTACCAAACAGTATGTATAAGGGGAATCCCAAGCTTCTTAGAAAATACAAATTTAGATCTACTTTTAAGAGATATTGCAACATCTTTAAGATATAGTAGTGATATTGTAGATCAAACTTGCAGTGAAGAGATAGATTCTAAAAAAAGGGCTATCGCTGCAAAGATAGCCTGCCATAATTCCATCAGAGGGAAAACTACATTTGATGGTAAAATGGTAGCAATATTGCTAAAGGAACTATCTTCTACAAAATTCCCCGATAGATGTCCCCATGGCAGACCAACAAAGATTGATATATCTATCGATGAGCTTAAAAAACTTTTTAAGAAATAGACAGTATTCACCTTTTTAGTTTTATAGTATAATTTTATAGAGTCTTAGATATTATATAAAACTATATTTTTCAAAATTCTTAGAGAATTGGGGAAGGAGGAAGATGGATCTTTTAGAGATTCTAAAACAGGCAGTTACTCTTAAAGCCTCTGATATACATATTGTTGTAGATAAACCACCGATGTTCAGAATAAATGGTAGAATCATACCTATGACTGATTATCCTGTTTTAACTTCTGAAGACACGAAGGCTCTTATCTATAGTATGATGCTTCAGGAGCAGATAGCAAAATTTGAAGAACAGCTCGAGCTCGATATGTCGTATTATATTCCTGGTTTAAGCAGGTTTAGAGTGAATGTTCTATATCAAAAAAATGGCGTCGAAGCAGCTTTTAGAATTATTCCTAATAGAATTCCATCCCCTCTGGAGATTGGACTTTCTGATGCCGTTTTATCTTTAACTCGTCTACCAAGAGGATTAATATTAGTTACAGGCCCTACTGGAACAGGAAAGACCACCTCTATTGCTTGTATGCTTAATGTGATCAATTCTGAAAGGTATGAGCACATTCTGACCATCGAAGAACCTATAGAATATGTCTATGAACACAAAAGATGTATCGTTAGACAAAGGGAGGTAGGTCTACATACTCACTCCTTTGCAAGTGCTTTAAAACATGCTCTTAGACAAGATCCTGATATTATCCTTGTTGGAGAAATGAGAGATTTAGAGACTATTTCTCTTGCCTTGACTGCCGCAGAGACAGGGCATCTTGTTTTTTCAACCTTACACACACAGGATGCTGCCCAGACAGTCGATAGAATAATAGATGTTTTTCCACCTTATCAGCAACAACAAGTCAGAGCTCAGTTAGCAGCGACTCTAAAGGGAGTAATATCCCAACAGTTATTACCGAGAGCTGATGGAAGGGGAAGGGTTGCAGCAAGGGAGGTAATGATTGTGACTCCTGCAATAGCAAACCTTATAAGGGAGGGCAAAACCCATCAGCTTTATGGAGCAATTGAGACGGGGATGAAGTTTGGTATGCATACCCTCGAGACATCTCTCGCAGAACTTGTGAGGGATAGGCTAATAACTATTGAGAGTGCCTTCTCTAAGGCTAATAATCCTGAATTGCTCAGGCTCAAACTTCATGCATTAGGTATTAAGGTTTCAGAGAAACGTTAAAGGAGTGAATCAAAGATGAAGGTAGATCTCTATTTAAGAGAGTTAGTAGAGAGAAATGGTTCTGATTTGCATCTTAAGGTAGGTAGACCTCCTCTCTTTAGGATTAATGGTCAATTGATACCCTCTTCATATCCCACCATAAGTAAGAGAGAGATGGAACAGATATTGTTACCTCTTCTGACGGAGATGCAACTGAATAGATTAGAAAAGGAAAGAGATATAGACTTCTCTTACTCGATAGAAGGGGTTGGGAGATTTAGGGGGAATATATTCTTTCAGATGAATAATTTAGGTGGTGTCTTCCGTTTTATCCCTTTCCATATAAGAACTATTGATGATTTAGGACTGCCAGAGGTGCTTAAGGAAATAGCCTCTGAGAATCAAGGGCTTGTTTTAGTGACAGGTCCTACGGGTTGTGGTAAGTCTACAACCCTTGCAGCTATTATCCATTACATAAATGAAAGGGCACATAAGCATATTATAACTATTGAAGATCCCATAGAGTTCGTCCATACAGACATCAAATGCACCATAAATCAACGGGAGATTGGGACTGATGCTCGTACTTTTACAGAGGCTGTTAAGAAAGCTATGAGACAAGACCCAGACGTGATATTAATTGGAGAAATGAGAGATAATGAGACTATAAATATGGCTCTACGGGCTTCAGAGACGGGACATCTCGTTTTTAGTACTCTTCACACCACTTATGCAAAGCAATCTATCAACAGAATTATAGATGCTTTCCCCATGGAAGATCAGCAGTATATCAGAGTTAGAACTTCTATGACTCTCCGTGCTGTCATCGCTCAAAAGTTGATCGTTAAGGCAGATGGCTCTGGTAGGGTTGCTGCAATGGAGATAATGATTAATACTCCCACTATAAGAAAGTTAATAGTTGAAGATAAGTTAGATCAAATAGACCATATTATTGCTGAATCAAAGAAACTCTATAAAATGCAAACTCTTAATCAACATCTCTTTGAGTATGTTAAAATGGGAGTAATTACAAAGGAGGAAGCCCTTGCACAGAGTCAAAATCCCAATGATTTGAAGATAATGTTTAATACCCAGCTTCTTGGATCTGAGCGTGATAAAAGACCCCCTTCTTTAACTCCGCCATGGATGGAGAGATAGAAGTAGTGAAGTAGTATGAGCTTATTTTTTCTTTTTTAGAAGAGCTCTCTTCATAATTGAAAGGGGAGGTTGCAGTCCAGTCCATATCTCGAATGCCAAAGCACCTTGCCATAGGAGCATGCCTAATCCATTAATGGTTTTACACCCGGTAGCTAAAGCTTTTTGCAAAAATGGTGTGTCTTTATAAATCAGATCACATACAATCTGTTTATTATTAATTAGAGAGACACTCATAGGTAAAGGATCTCCTGGCTTTAGCCCTAAGGGAGTAGTGTTGACGATGATGTCTATAGATGACACATTATCATTTAAGAAGTCTTTTTTAACGGCAAAAACATTTTGTTTAAAAGGATAGAGATGTTTACTTAGTTGTTCTGCTCGCTCAAGATTTCTATTGTATATGTAGACAGCTTTAGCCTCCTTACAAAGGTAAAAACCTATTGCTCTTGCGGCACCACCTGCGCCTAATATTAATACTTTTTTGTTAGAGATCTGAATCTTTTTTTGGACTAAAGATTTTATAAATCCCAAACCATCGGTGTTGTAACCCTTTAAAATTCCCCCTTCGTTTTTAATAGTATTAACGGCACCTATAAATTTTACCTCTTCAGATATTTCATCTAAAAGAGGTATAACGGTTTCCTTATGAGGTATTGTTATGTTAGCTCCACTTATATTAAGGGATCTTATTCCATCTATTGCTGATTTTAATTCTTCAGGTTTAACAGGAAAGGGCACATAACAATAGTCGAGATTTAAATATTTAAAGGCAGCATTGTGCATTTGGGGGGAAAGACTGTGCTCAACGGGATAACCTAAAATACCTATAATTTTAGTCCTTCCATTTATTATCATAGGTTTTTGATAGAAGTTCTTTTATTTTTATTATACACTATCTTAAATGATGGGCACATAATTTGCCTTTACAACTCTTTTCCCTTATGGTAAAATTCAATTATGAGAAGGATATTTCCGTTGGCTATTTCTTTCCTTCTTGTTATTATAATTGTGGTTATATATTCATTACAGAATCAAGAGACAAAAGTAACACTTATTTTTGATAGCACTCCTCAGCTTGAAGATCTAATTGTTAAACACCAAAGAGAAGGTATGGTTAAGTGGCTTGTGACTGCGAAAAAAGCAATTCTGACTGATTCAAACAATTTGCTATTGGAGGATTTGGAGATTAGTTTTCCAGAGAGAGATTTTATCCTTTTTTCAAAGGGTGGTATTTATAATTTAGTCGATCAAAGCTTGAAGATTGAAGGACAAATTAGAGCTCTAACTAAAAATTATGTTATCGATGCGGTCAGCTTGTCTTGGGATCCTAAAGCGGGATTACTTTCTTCAGATAAAAAGATAGTGATTGAGGGAAAAGATTTTTCTATTGAAGGAGATGAATTCTCTGCATCGTCGAGTAAGGCTTTTTTAAAAAATAATGTTAAGGCTATTTTTAGATAGATTTAACTTTCTTTTCTTAAAGGTACTAGTAAGCTCTTTTACATTAATTGGTTATATTTCAATAAGCTATGATCTCTCTCTCTCTGAACAAAGAAGTGGTTATGAATCGATTATTATCACAGCTAATTCTTTAACTGTCGATAACGAGACGAAGATCGCTATCTTTGAAGGTTCTGTTAAGGCTGTTAAAGGGGATATTACTCTTTATGCTGATAAAATGACTGTTCATTACCAAAATGAAAAAGCGCGGAGG
>JAOAEO010000017.1:0-9556 GCA_026416735.1 Thermodesulfovibrionales bacterium | reverse complement strand
AAAGATGACATATTTTCTTAAAGAGGATCGTTATCGCATAGAGAATACCAAAGTTTTTTTGGAACATAGCTCGTTTAAAACTAAGTGAAATTTAGGGGAAAGCAGGTTGTATTTAAATAGAGTTCTTGAAACAAGGGGACTTTCGAAATCCTATAGAAATCATTTTGTAATACAAGATATAAGCATAAGGGTTAAAACTGGTGAGATAGTTGGTTTGTTAGGTCCAAATGGAGCTGGGAAAACGACTACTTTCTATATTATAGTTGGGTTGATCTCTGCAGACAATGGCAGTGTACTTTTTGATGGAGAAGATATAACTAATCTCCCCATGTATGAGAGGGCAAGAAAAGGGATTGGTTATCTACCTCAAGAACCTTCTCTTTTTAGAAAACTAAG
The DNA here is from genome assembly GCA_026416735.1 of Thermodesulfovibrionales bacterium. GTDB lineage: Bacteria > Nitrospirota > Thermodesulfovibrionia > Thermodesulfovibrionales > Dissulfurispiraceae > DYHD01. Next base: position 9,160 of record JAOAEO010000017.1, on the reverse strand, counting down.
TGTAAGAGACAATTTAAAAGCAGTTTTGGAGATCTGTAAAACAATTAAAAGTGATGGAGAGAAAGTATTAAATATAGATTCAGAGGTAGATCTGATAATAGATGAATTCAACTTGAAAGAATTTTGTGACAGAGATAGCTATAAACTTTCTGGTGGTGAGAGAAGACGGGCTGAAATAGCGAGAACAATAGCTACAAGACCTATTTTTATTCTTTTTGACGAACCTTTTGCAGGAATTGATCCGATTTCTGTCACTGATTTAAAAAAAATACTGTTGTATTTAAAATCAAAGGGTTTAGGGATACTAATTACAGATCATAATGTGAGAGATACTCTATCGATTACAGATAGAGCTTACATTATTAACAGGGGAAATGTTTTAGCTGAAGGTAGTCCTATAGAACTTGTTAAGAATTTGTCTGTTAAAGAGGCTTATCTCGGAGAGGAGTTTAGGTTATAATGGCTTTGGAGAACAGACTGGATTTAAGATTAACTCAGAAATTAATTTTAACACCACAGTTACAGCTTGCTATTAAACTTTTACAGTTGACACAGTTAGAATTGTCTCAATTATTAACTCAGGAACTAACTGAAAATCCTTTTCTCGAAGAATTAGAAGAGGAAGCGGAAGCTCAAGGGATCACGACTATACAAGAGGAGGAGGCAAAAGGCGATAGTTCAGAGTCAGATTTTGAGAGCCCTTTGGAAAACTTGTTTATTTTCAATGTAGATGAATATTTTTCTGAAAGAAGTAATGATGGAAGAGACCTTGGCTATTTCAATCCTGGGTTGGAAGAAACACCTTCTTTCGAACTATTTAAGCATAAAAAGACAAGCCTTCAAGAACATCTCCTTTGGCAGCTGATGTTGAGTTCAGCATCTGAGGATATTAGGAAGGTTGCAGAGTTTCTAATTGGAAATATAGATGAAGACGGATACCTTAAACTCTCAGAAGAAGAAATAATACAACATACAGGTGCCGATAGAGATATTATTAATAAGGCTCTTGCTGTAATACAGGATTTTGATCCAACTGGAGTTGGTGCAAGAGATCTGAAAGAGTGCCTTTTGATACAGATAAAAGCTTTGAACTTACAGGGCTCTATAGTAGAGAAGATTATAATGGATAATCTTGAAGACCTCTGTAGAAAGAGATATGCTCAGATAGCAAAGTTATATGGTCTTACTCATGAGGAGTTAAATAATGCTCTTAAGATAATTAGAGGACTTGAACCACGCCCTGGCAGGAGTTTTTCGAGTGATGAAGTTATTTATATTGTCCCTGACGTTTATATTTTCAAGGTTGAGGGGACATATCAGATTGTTCTCAACGATGATGGATTGCCGAAAATGCGACTAAATAATCAGTATCGTAAACTTTTAACGCAGAAAAGTTCATTATCGAAAGAGGAAAGAATGTTCCTAAAGGAAAAGATGAGATCTGCAATAGAGTTGATGAAAAGTCTTCAACAAAGAAACAGAACGATATATAAAGTAGCAGAAAGTATACTAAATTTTCAGAAGGACTTTTTCGATAGAGGAATTCAATATCTTAAACCTTTAACGCTGAAAGACGTTGCTGCAGACATCAAGATGCATGAAAGTACCATAAGCAGAGTGACATCTAGTAAATTTCTTTCTTGCAGTCATGGCATATTTAGTTTTAAATATTTCTTTAGTAGTTCAATATCATCAGAAGATGGCCAAGTATCTTCAACAACAGTTAAAGATTTAATTAAAAAAATTGTTAGCGAAGAAAACCCTAAAAACCCTTTAAGTGACCAAGCCATTGCTGATAAATTAGCAGAGTATAATATAAAGATAGCAAGGAGAACTGTAGCAAAGTATAGAGAAGCTCTCAAAATTCCACAACAGAGCTTCAGAAGAAAGGAATGTTTCTAATTCTTTTTCCCTAATTTTTATTATAAGCAATCTGGAGGAGTAGGAGTATGAATATAATAATTAATGGTCGCCATCTTGAAATTACCCCTGCTTTAAAAAAATATGCAGAAGACAAAATAGGCAAATTCGATAAGTATCTAAATAATATTACTGAAGCCATAGTGACACTTACCATTGAAAAATATAGACATAAGGCAGAAGTTTTATTGAAGGTAAATGGCTATATGATACAGGCAGAGGGTGTCACTAATGAGATTTATTCTTCAATCGATGAGGTTGTAGAGAAACTCGAAAAACAAGTTAAAAAATATAAAGAAAAACTTCAATCATATAGGAAAGCGGATAAACGCTCTATAGAGGGAGCATCACCCAAACAACCAGAGAGGGGGAGGATTATAAAATACAAAAGGTTTGATATGAAACCTATGAATCCAGAAGAAGCTGTTGATCAAATGGAGATGCTCGACAAAGATTTTTTTGTTTTTGTTAACGAAAAGACAAATCTTATAAATTTAGTTTACCGTAGAAAGGATGGAAACTATGGACTTATAGAGCCTGCTATATAGAGCTATCTTAAAAGCCACAGAGTGTTATTAATATAATGGTTTTACTATGCATTTTATGGATAAGTATACAATAAAACTCTGTGGTTTTTTTGTTGAAGAGATTACTTCTCTTTAACTTAATAGCTAACATTATGGAAAATAAATACGCTTTACCGCTTGATACTATCATCATCACAGGACTTTCTGGGTCAGGTAAGAGTGTTGCTTTAAAGACACTCGAAGATTTAGGTTTTTTTTGTATAGACAACCTACCTATAAATCTATTGGAAATCTTTCTTTCCACAATAGATAAAGAGAAAAAAAAGATTGCTATAGGTGTTGACATTAGAGAGGGAGTCTATTTGCCTGAAATTAATCACATTTTAGCTAAAATCAAAGAAAAATATAATCTAACGATTCTTTTCTTTGAAGCTGAGAAAGAAGTTCTTATCCGTAGATATAAGGAAACGAGGCGGCCCCATCCATTACTTTATTTGAAAGGATTAAATAATTTGGAAGATGCTGTTATAGAAGAAAGAAAAATGCTGAATTCTATCAGAGAGACTGCAGATAAGATTATAGACACATCCAGTTTTTCCCCCCATCAATTAAGGAGATATATGTCGAGCCATTATGGCAAAAGAGAGGGAGATAGGGGATTAATTGTTGAACTCATATCTTTCGGTTTTAAGTATGGGGTTCCAGACAGTCTCGATCTACTGTTTGATGTGCGTTTTCTTCCAAATCCTTATTTTGTGCCTGAACTAAAAATGCTTAAGGGTGTGGACAAAGAAGTAAGTGATTATGTTTTAAATCAGCCTGAAACTCAAAAGTTTCTCCAACATATTAAGACATTTTTAGATTTTTTGATACCTAACTATCAAAAGGAAGAACGTTCCTATCTATTAATTGGTATAGGTTGTACAGGCGGTAGACATAGATCACCTGTCATTATTGAAGTTCTTTCTAAGTACTTAGAAAGGATGCATAAAATCAAAGTAAATACTGTCCACAGAGATATGGAATGAAGATGAACAGTTAGCCTTACAACTGAATATCCTTATGTTTTTTAGCATTTTAGATTAAAGTAAGATAATAAAATAAAGAGAATTTCTTGATCATAATTAAAATAAAGATAACTAACTTTATCTTTTTCTTATAAGCCTAAGATTTTTAGTGATTTCAGGTGTTGTATTTTAGTTGTCTCTCAATATTTTATAGTCTTCAAAAAGCTTTAAATATTAAGCCCAAAAAGGTATTAAAAGGCGTTACATCTTTGTGAAAAGCGGTTCTTGCTTTTCTGGAAAATTACTATATATTGAGAGTAAGATAAGGCTGTGAAGGTTAAAAAATTTCTGGGACAACACTTCCTTTTTGATCCTTCGATCCTCAAGAAGATAATTGAAACTGCCAATCTTGACAAGGAAGACACCGTAGTAGAGATAGGAGCTGGTCATGGCAATCTTACAACGCTTCTTGCCGAAGTTTCGAAAAGGGTTATAGCAATTGAATTTGATAAAAAACTATATGATATTCTGTTGGAGAAATCAAGTACTTATGGCAACATAGAGCCAGTTCACTGTGATGCTATGAAATTTCCTTACGAATCAATAGGAATTTTCAAAGTTGTTGCAAATATTCCCTATTATATCACCACGCCTCTCTTATTTAGACTTTTAAAAGCAAGGAAAAAAATTAAAACAATTACACTAACTCTCCAAAAGGAAGTAGCAGAAAGATTGGTCGCTCACCCTGGAATAAAAGATTATGGTTTACTATCTATTACTGCGCAATATTATTCACAACCCCAAATTAGATTTATAATACCCGCTGGTGCCTTTAGACCTATTCCAAGGGTGGATTCAGCGGTTGTCCATATAACTATTCTTGAAGAACCGAGAATTAATGTTTCAGATGAGAAGCTTTTTTTTAGAATAATAAAAACTTGTTTTTCCCAGAGGAGAAAGACAATCTTAAATAATTTAAGAAATCTTGACTCAGATATGAAAGGAATTTTACTAAGGTTAGGTATTCAGCCTAATGTGAGGGCTGAAACTCTTAGTATCGAAGACTTTGGCAAAATATGTGATGCTTTAATCCAAAAAAAGAAAGGGGTGCTTTGAGAGGCACCCCTTTTACAATAATTACTATTTACCGCCTTTAGCAAGACTAATCTGCTTTGTATATTTTTTCCACATTATGGAGTTATCTGGATCATCCTTTTTCCCGTAAGGTAGATACCATAATTCCACATCGATAACAAAATCATAGGCTATAGGGTTTCTTAGTAGTTTGCCATCTTTTTGTTCTTCAATATAGAGGGGGATTTCGAATTTCTCTACCTTGGTTTTGTTTGGATGGAGACTGGTTTCACGGATTAATCCACTCTTTTCATAGGGTCCTCTGCCCATTTTATCGCCTCTTCCGAACTGTTGAGGAATAGGCATATAGATTTTTTCAGCATTGAAAATCTCTTTACCTTCCAAGGTCTTTGCTGTTACATACAGTACCAGCCTATTTGGTGTTGGTCAGCCATCAGGTATTACATGTCCAGTTTTGTTAGTCAGTTCGACTTTAACATGAGCAGCAGGTGTAGGAGTGACTACATCTCTCCAGAGATAGGCATAGGCATCGACCTTCATATCGACAGCCTTTTCATAAAGCTCAGGAGCCCTATAACTTTGCATGTTGTGACCTAATTTTGACTCTCGAATATGACACTCTTGACAGGTTTTTGTCCCTCCTTCGGCGACATAATACCATAGATAGCTACCATAAAGAGTAGCACATTGGGAGGGATTATCGAATTCGAAATAGGACCTAACCCATGACATTGCCCAAATAAGGTAGATTCCTTCATAACTGAGCTTTTCTTCATAACCTTGTAAGTAGTGTCGGGATGCTCCCCATCTTTTGTGCCATAAACAACTCCCCTTTTTGGATAACCCTCTGTCCACTTATGAATAATAGCGTTTCTGTTGTGACATACCAGACAATTAATGTTTAGTTGCTGGAGTATTTCTGCTGATTTCTCATCGCCTTTTTCTACAAAGGCATAGATGTGTCTCATTATCTCTTGTGCAACGCTATCTTCAGCATCCTCGAGTTGGGGGAGATGGCACTTAGTACATGTAGTAAGGTGTTTAACCTTAACATCTTCAACCTTTTTGACTCCTGATTCAGGCCAATCCTTGAACCCTAACTCTACAGTTGTTCTGAAGGTTGCAGCCGTCCTACCAACGTGTTCAGGTCCAAAAATAGATCTTGCATGGAGAGACTTCCGCCATTCTTCGTAGATTTCAGCATGACAATCTTTGCAGGATGATGAATCATACATCTTAACTAATTCAGCGATAGTTTTTGCCTTTTTAGTTTTCTCCAGACTCTTGCCGTACAATGTTAAGGGGACAATGATGAAAAGTAGAAGCAGAGCAATCTTTAATGCCTTCACTATGAATCACCTCCTTTCTTTTATAGCTTTATTTATTAAGCCTTAGTACTTACAAATGAATTTAAAACTTGGCCTTTAAAGAAATTTAATTACATTGAAATCTTAGATGACCACATTTCAAAGTTTTTTAAGAAACATTCTTATACATCTTTTGATAAATTAGAAAGATCAAGTTTTAAAGTTTATCAAGATATCACAATATTCTAATTTATTTAATTCAGTCAAAAGCTAAAAATGATTTTCTTTAATAATTGATTTTCTTTAATAATTATTTAACTAATCAAAAAGCTTTAGAGACGATCTCCACAATATTATTAAAGTGACACACATTTTGTTTGGTGGCACTTGAGCTCGATGACCTTATCTTCTCATAAAGTAGATTTTGATAGTTTCATCCCTTTTTTCTTCAAAACTGCCTGAGCTGCTGCTAACCGAGCTACTGGGACTCTATAGGGCGAACAGCTAACATAATCAAGTTTTAGAGAATCGCAGAAATCTATCGAAGAGGGATCACCACCATGTTCACCGCAGATTCCTATCTTCAGTTTTTTATTTATCTTTCTGCCTTTTGTTATGGCAATCTCCATTATGGCACCTACTCCATTGCGATCGATGGAGATGAATGGGTCCTCTTCAAGAATATTTTGATTGATATACATAGGTAGAAATTTTCCTGCATCATCCCTGGAAAGACCATATACGGTCTGAGTTAGATCATTTGTTCCAAAGGAATAAAAATCTGCATATGGTGCTATTTCATCTGATGTTATGGCTGCTCGAGGTAGTTCTATCATTGTTCCTATGGTATAATCAACATTAGCTTTATATTTAGCCTTTATCTCCTCTGCTACTCTCTGAACAAGTTCTCTCAAGACCTTTAACTCATTCACATGCCCTACTAGCGGAATCATTATTTCGGGGAAGACCTCTACCTTCTCAAGCCAAAGTTCGCAAGCAGCTTCCATGATTGCTCTAACCTGCATCTCATAAATCTCCGGGAAGGTGATGCCTAATCTGCAACCTCGATGACCGAGCATGGGGTTAAATTCGTGTAATTCCTTATTTTTTGCTTTAACTCTCTCGATTGGAACCTCCATTTCTTTGGCAAGTTCTTCCAATTCCTGATCACTGTGGGGGAGAAATTCATGAAGTGGAGGATCCAAAAGCCTAATAGTTACTGGTAAGCCCTTCATCTCTTTAAATATCTCTATAAAATCATTCTTTTGCATCGGTAATATCTCCGCAAGAGCTCTCTCCCTCGCGGTTTTGTTATCAGAAAGAATCATTTTTCTTACTGCCTTTATTCTGTTGACTTCGAAGAACATATGCTCTGTTCTACAAAGTCCAATTCCCTCTGCACCGAACTCTCTGGCAGTTCGAGCATCCTTTGGGGTATCAGCATTTGCTCTAACTCCTAACCTTCTGATTTCGTCAGCCCACTTCATTAATTTGTGGAATTCCTCGGTCAGTTGTAGCATTACTAAGGGTGCTTCACCTAAAATAACTTCTCCTGTGGAGCCATTTAAAGTTATATAATCTCCTTCTCTGACAGTTATTTTCCCATCTATCACGAAATATTTTTCCTTTTCGTGGATATTAATTGAGCTACAGCCTACTACACAACACTTGCCCATGCCTCTGCCTACAACTGCGGCATGAGAGGTCATTCCGCCTCGTGCCGTTAAAATACCTTGTGCAGCTGCCATACCACCAACATCTTCAGGTGATGTCTCAGTTCTAACTAGAATAACCTTTTCATTATTCGCTGCAGCTCTTTCAGCATCCTGAGCAGTAAAGACAACCTTACCAGAGGCAGCTCCAGGTGAAGCTGGTAATCCTTTGGCTACAACATTAACCTTCGCATTTGGGTCTACCATGGGATGGAGTAATTGTTTGATCTGTTCAGGATCTATACGCATAATAGCTGTTTTTTTATCTATGAGTTTTTCCTCAACCATGTCGACTGCTATCTTTATAGCGGCTGCTGCAGTTCTTTTACCAACCCTCGTTTGGAGCATATAGAGTTTACCTTCTTGAATGGTGAATTCTATATCGAGCATGTCTTTATAATGCCTTTCCAATTTTCTGTAAATCTTTTCGAGTTCATTATATGCTGATGGCATCCTTTTTTTAAGCTCATTAATGTGAATAGGGGTTCTTATGCCAGCTACTACATCTTCACCTTGAGCGTTTATTAGGCACTCCGCAAAAAATTCCTTTTTTCCAGTTGAAGGATCTCTTGTGAAACCTACTCCTGTCCCTGAATTTTCTCCCATATTTCCAAAGACCATCGCTTGGATATTACAGGCAGTGCCTAAATCATCGGGAATCCCACTTAGGCGTCTATAGGTGCATGCTCGGTCCCCAAACCATGAGTTAAAGACTGCATTAATGGCTAATCTTAATTGTTCATAGGGATCTGAGGGGAAATCTGTCAAAGTTTCTTCTTTATAGATCTTTTTAAATTCTTCTACTATCTCCTTTAGGTCTGAGGCTGATAACTCAGTGTCTTGTTTAAGCCCCTTTTTCACTTTAAATCTATCGAGTACATCTTCAAACTTATTACGTTCAATTCCCATGACAATACTGCCAAACATCGTGATAAATCTTCTATATGCATCGTATACAAATCTTTCATTATTAGTCTTTTTAATCAATCCAATTATAGTCTGCTCATTAAGACCGAGGTTCAAAACAGTATCCATCATCCCAGGCATCGAAAACTTTGCTCCTGAACGAACTGATACAAGTAAGGGGTTTTCTGGATCGCCGAATTTCATCCCCATAACCTTTTCTACCTTTTTCATATTTGCTAAAACTTCATCCCACATTTTAGGTGGGTATTGTCTATTGTTTTTAAAATACTCGGTACATGCTTCAGTTGTAATCGTGAAACCTGCCGGAACTGGCATACCTAAATTAGTCATCTCGGCAAGACCAGCACCTTTTCCGCCTAATAGATCCTTCATGCCTCCGTGCCCTTCAGCTTTGCCATTACCAAAAAAATAGACATATTTCTTTTTTGATGTAACTTTATTTTTAGACTTTTCTCTATTCATATGAGTCCTCCTAAAAAAGGCTTAACTCACCTAAGTGTATTTTGGATACTCAAATTCTATAGTCTATATTGAGAATAGGTAAAAATTCAAGAGTTTTATAGTTCTGTAGATTGCCAATAGAACTATACAAAAAATATAAAAGCCTCCTCTTTTATTTAGTTTTCTGTAGATGGCTAATATATCACCCAGCAGGTGAAAAAAAT
>JAOAEO010000179.1 GCA_026416735.1 Thermodesulfovibrionales bacterium | reverse complement strand
AATGAGAACCATCAAAGAGGAGTTGATTTGGCTTAATGAGTTTAGTAGTTTTGAGGAAGCCAAAGAGAAGATAGGGGAATGGATAAGATTTTACAATAGTTTTATATACATAGTTCATTAGGTTATTTATCACCCGTGGAGTATGAGATACAATACTATGAGGGACAGAGAAGAGATGTTGCATAGGGCTCTATAGATTAAAAGGCTGAAAGGTGTTCTTAAAGGGGGTACAGTTCTTACCTAAAATTGATAAAAGGACAAAGGTTGATTGTCCGTTATTACTGTGTTTTGATTAGTAATAGCACTTCTTAAATATTTAGGTAGAGAAAACATATGTTTGTGTGCTTCCGAGTCATAAAACCTGAGAGTTTTCTGAATATCAAAGATCTTTTTATCAATTTGCTGTGAACTAAGAGTGGCAGGATCTTCCCTTTTAGATGCCAAAACAAAACCCCAGGGAGTAAAAAAAGAGGGGATATTAACGGTATAAGGCCTCACAATCGGGAAAACCATAGAGAGTGTATTGACAATTGCAGTAAATGTCATAAGATTATGAGGGGCTGTTGCTGCAGCCTGTGTAACAGCGATCCCATCCTTTGTTAGTGCGTTAAAAACACTACTATAAAACTCTTTTGTGTATAACATAAGGGCTGATCCGTTTTCCATTGGCTCTGGTAAGTCTATTATGATTATATCGAAATCACTGGATCTTTCAATAAAGGTCCTTGCATCCTCGTAATAAATTTTAACCCTTCTGTCGTCAAATGCTCCTTGATGCCATTCTGGGAGATGCTTTTTACAAGAGGCAATCACATCTTCATCGATATCGAGCAATATTATCTCTTTTACAGATGAATATTTCAGTATTTCTCTTGCAGTAGCCCCTTCACCACCACCTGCTATACAGACTCGTTCAGGATGATTATGGCAGACCATAGCAGGGTGAATTATAGCTTCATGATAAATAAACTCATCACTTTCAGAGGATTGCATCTTGCCATCTAAAATTAAACACTTACCGAAAGCGCCAGAACGAATGATCTCAATATTCTGGAAAGAAGACTTCTTATTAAAGATAATCTCCTCCAAAGAATAAAAGGATCCTTCATGTGCACTTATTTGTTCAAGAAACCATTTGGAATTCGGCATCGCAAATCTTATGTGGCAATTTCTCATTAAAAGGAGGAAGAATCCCTCTTTTCATTTCAACAATAGATGGATTTTTGCATTCAAATTTCTCTATCAAATACTGAGCGGCCACTTCTGGCTTTATGACATCACCACAAGTAAATATGTCAACGGCTGCATACCCATATTCAGGCCACGTGTGGATTGACAGATGAGATTCAGCTATTACTATCATACCACTTATTCCAAAGGGATTAAATTCGTGAAAGGAAACATCAACAATTGTAGCATTGGCTTGCTTTGCAGCATTAACTAATAGATCTTTAACCTTTGTTAAATCTTTCAGAATGATAGGATTACAATCCTTCAATTCCACTAAAAGATGGGTACCTAAAGCATACAATTCCCTACCCTCCTTTGAGTTTAGAATCGAATGAAAGTAACACTTTCAAGCTAATAATCATAGAGCAAGTAACCCATTTTTGTCAAGAAAAAAACTTTTTTGGTAGTGTAAAATCTTCTGTGTAAAAACTTGAAGAGAGAGAAAAATAGAGGGTCTATTCTCCATTGTTTTAAGCAGTAACAAAAAGAAAGGTGGATATACCCATAGAAGTAAAAGAAGTGACTAAATTAACCTTAACAGATTTATATGGAAAGAATATAGAGCTCTGGAGATTTTTGGTAGAAAGAGGAAAAGGCGGTAAAGGAAGAAGTTTATAGAGATATCCCTTGAAGTAAAGTGAGAAATGCTCATAGGTTTCAAACCCTATGAGCGTCAAAGTAAACAAAAGCGATATCGCAATGGATATTGGAAGAGATGGATAGTGTTTAAGGATGGGCGGCTTGAAATAAGGATGCCGAGGATAAGGGGGATAAAGTATGAAAGTGGCATAATCCTTAGATATCTATCCTCTGTTTCTTGATGGAATACTGCTTAAAGAGAGCAGTACCTGTAAGCCTACGGCATAAGGGTTGATGGCAAAAGAGAGCTTATAGACTTTATGGTAACAGCTGCTGAGAGCGAAAAGAGATGGTGGAGGTTTCTAAATAACCTTTATAGGAGGGGTCTTACAGGAGAAGCATGAGGACTGGTTATAACGGATGGAAATCTTGGACTTGAAAATGTAGTAGTATATCCCTTTTTAAAGAGACAGCGGTGCTGGGCGCATAAGCTTAGGAATGTTGCAAATTATCTTAAAAAGAAGTATCTAAAGGAGAGTATAAAAGAGGCAAGGGCAATATTCAGTAGTAGAAAGGATGCTCAACAAGCTTATAATAAAGGGGAAAACAGATTACCATAGCACTTAAGGCAGTCAGATGCATAGAGAGGGATATAGAAGAGTTGCT
>JAOAEO010000178.1 GCA_026416735.1 Thermodesulfovibrionales bacterium | reverse complement strand
CGGGCAAGGCTTTAGCCTCATATGGGATTCCAGTTGCTGAGATACGCGCAAGCATCTTACTTGAGACATGCAGTGCGTCCTATCTCATAGTTTATTATCTTGCTAAAAGATTGCCCTTGATGGTCACGCCAAAATGGCTGAACTCCCTCTGCTCCCCTATTGCCCTTGAAGATGCTGTTACATTCATCGAAGCCCTTTTAGGTAGGGAAATTAGGGGGCATGAGATATTCGAGATAGGTTCTGATATTATCCGCTACCGTGACCTTTTAACATTATGTGGGAAATCTATTCGAGGCGTGAGAAATATTATTATTCCTGTCCCCTTTTTTTCCATACGATTATCCTCATTATGGATACAGATGGTAACAGGAGTACCAAATAGCATCGGCACTGCCCTTGCAGAAGGTTTGAGAACAAATACAATTCCTTCCGCTAATCGCTTTAAAGAGATAACTGGTAAAGATCCCATTCCTATTGAGATTGTTCTTTCAAATCTTACAAAGAAAATGGAAAAGCTGTCTTATAAATAAATAAAAGGACGGTTCTATTTTTCTGAAATATACGCTCTTCGCTTGCGGGAATGACAAAGCAACTGGCTTTATAAAAGGACGCTAATTCATGGCAATTGAAATAGCCTCTTTTAGTGAGTCAATTTTAAAAGGCTTAGTTAAAGCTGCTTTAAATCCATATTCTTTATATTCAGCCATTACAGAATCATTACTATAACCGCTGGTGACTATTGCTCTAACCTTTGGGTCTATTTTTAGAAGTTCATTGATTGCTTCTTTCCCTCCCATGCCGCCTGGTATTGTTAAATCCATTATAACTAAATCAAAGGGCATTTCTGACATCATTGCCTCTTTATATAAATCTATAGCCTCCTGCCCTTCTTGGGCACATACAGTCTGATATCCAAGATGATCTAAAAAACCTTTTAATATCTCTCTAATGACAACATCATCATCCACTATTAGAACCTTACCTGTTTTATTCTCATTATTATTTTTTGTGATCAACTTTTGTTCTGGCTTAGTCTGCGTCGCTGGCAGATAAAAAGTGAAGGTTGTACCTTCTCCTATCTTGGATTCCACATCAATGTAGCCTCTATGCCTCTTGATAATAGAATAAACGACAGCAAGCCCTAACCCTGTTCCCTCTTCTTTTGTAGTAAAATAGGGCTCAAATATTCTATCTATATTTTCTTTTGCTATTCCTTTACCAGAATCCTTGATATAAATCCTTACATACTCTCCTTCATTTAGGGGTATGTTTTGTGATGATGAGACATTTATATTATTGGCAGAAATTTCTATCGTCCCGCCATTGGGCATCGCTTCTATAGCATTGATAATAAGATTGTTGATTACTTGATTAAGTTGTCCAATATCAGCCTCTACAAACCATAAGTCATCTGGCAGGTAAAAATTACATTTTATATTCTTCCCACTGAGCAGAAAGCTTACCGATTCCCTAAGAATGTCCTTAATTGATGCGGTAACCTTTACAGGCGCCCCCCCTTTTGAGAAGGTTAGCAACTGTTGGGTTAGGTCTTTAGCTTTCATAGCTACTTGTTCAGCTATGTCGAGCTTCTGGGTTATTTTTGGATCATTTTTTGAAAAGAACTTTGCAAGTTCAATATTGCCAATAATACCTGTGAGCATATTATTGAAATCATGGGCTATCCCACCTGCAAGAATGCCAAGAGATTCAATCTGTCTTTTTTGCAGAAGTTCTTTTTCCATTTGTAGTCTTTTCTTTTCAGATATCTCCCTAAGTATGAAAATAATAAAGTCCTCATTATTGATTAAAATCCTTTTAGCACCGAGTTCAACTGGGAAAATTGCACCATTCTTTCTTTTACATTCATGCTCATCGAAATAAACATCTGAATCTAACTTTAAGTTAGTAATATCAAATATGTGAGCTGGATTTTCTGATACTAATAAATCAAGGAAATTCATATTTAACAACTCATCTTTTGAGTATTGTAAAATTTGAGAGGCAGCATTATTGCAATTAACTATCTTCCCATCAGCGGTGGTAAGGCATATAGCATCTGGCAAGAACTCAAAAAGAGATTCGAACCTCATTTGAGTTTCAAGTAAGGACTTTTTTGCTTCCTCATGTGCCAATACCTCTTCCATTAACCTTAACCTTTGTGCAAAGAATTTCTCTATCATTACAGACAAATCGGAAAACTCGTCTTCTTGCTTCTTAAGTTTCTCAAGGGATTCAGTGTTTTCTGTTTTTAAGCTCTCATTTAGTAAAATAAGTGGCTTAATTACCCATTTTGATATATAAACAGATAAAATTATCAACAAAAATACAGACAATGTAATGAAAGAAACCAAAGTGAAATTAAAAGAACTAAAAGTTTCTGCTAAAAAATCAGCAGGGATATGAGCATACAAAAAAGTAAGCGGTTTATTTTGCCAATCATTAAGTGACTTAGTGATTATATAAACATTTTTGTCAGAGTTATACACAGGATATAATTC
>JAOAEO010000177.1 GCA_026416735.1 Thermodesulfovibrionales bacterium | reverse complement strand
GTGCAGAATGTTACAGTTGTCTTGGGTTTACGCCCCTTTACATCAAAAGCAGAAATCTTACCAGAGCAGGCAGTGGGAAGGGGGCTAAGGCTCATGCGTGGAATAAGTCCCGACCATACCCAGACCCTTGAGGTAATGGGCCCACAGGCATTTAAGGAATTTGTAAGGGAATTAGAAAAAGAAGGTGTAGGTATAAATACAATAAATACATCACCTCCCTTGCCAGTTACTATAGCACCAGGAAGGAAAGGTTGAAGTATGATATAGAAATTCCTCAGACAGAGTTTAGATGGAAAAGAAACTATAAGAAGTTAGAAGAGTTAGATCCTCTTCAGATGCCCTCTATTCATAAATCTGACAAGCTCGATGAGGGGAGAAAAATATTGTTAAGAATGGAATTTCCAATAACGGAAACAGAAGTCCATCAAGCTGCCATTGATGTGAGCAGTTTACCAATGACAAGGGAGACAATCTCTAACATAACCAAAATTGAACTCAGTTGTAATTATCTTTCAGCTATTACAAGCATCTCAAAATCATCTGTTCTTAAAGGCATTCCCCTTTTAAAGTCTCCCGGCTGACAACCAAAGATTTCAATCTTTGAATAGCCTAAGCTTTTCAAAAGCTATGTTATCTCTGAGGGCGCATAATATCTCTCGTTGCACTTCAAGGTTTTTTTACTGCCATTATCATCTAAGACTTCAAAAGTAGAATAATCTCTAAAAGTCATAAGGTCAAAATGGTGCTTACTGCTTTGTCCTTCTTTTATATTCATATCCATGAACTCTTTTGTAGAATGGTAGAGCGGGTAAAGGGCGTTGAGGGCATTAAAGATAAATTTCCCTCGTCTTTTTAGGGCATTAGTGGCGTTTTTCAATATCTCAAAGTTCATCTCGTCCCTTTCCATCAATGAAAATGCACCCTTACAAAGCATAATGACCAAATCAAACTATTCTTTAAAGTTAATATATCTTGCATCAGCAAGCCTGAAATCTACCTCAACCCCTTCGATATCTGCCTTCTGTCGGGCTCTTTGCAATTGTGATCCCGATAAATCAATCCCTGTTACTTTATATCCTCTTTTAGCCAGCTCAATTGAATGTCTGCCTGTTCCACAGCCAATGTCTATGATATTGCAAGTTTTATCATGGTTTATCTCACTTTCTATGAAATCGGTTTCTTGCTGAGTGCCTTGAGTAAAAGGCTCTTTATCGTAAGTATTTGCATAATTTTTGAATAACTCTTCATACCATTGTGACATGTAAATCTCCTTAAAAATTTATATCTTGCCTTCGATAGGGTCTCATAGTAAATATAGCAAAATTTCCTTAGGGTAAAACAAGTTTAACTCTGGTTTTTGTCATTCCTGCATGGGGGAATCTTTTTCAGAGGATTAAAATCGGAAGATAGAATCTGGATAAACCAGAATGTTAACAAAAAAAAGAATGTTGCAAAAATTAAAACTCTTGTGACAATTCTGAGTTTATATGATAAAATGAGTAAGCATGTTTAAGGAAGAAATTAAAGACTTAAATAGAAAAGTAAAAAAACTTAGAACAATCTTTGGAGACAACTTATTATATGTTGTCGTGTTTGGTTCAAGGGTAAGAGGTGATTTCATAGCGGAGTCAGACATGGATGTTCTGGTTGTCTTAGATAAAAGGGATTTTCAAATTGAGTTAAAGGTGGCTGATGTTTTTTATAAAGACCCTTTTGCACCATATTCTTTAATGATATGGGACAGAAAAACTTTTTCAGAGCATGAAAGATTGAATAGTCAGTTATTTAGAGAGATAATGCAGAAAGGAAAGATTATATTCGATTATCTAAAAGGAACTGTTTATGACTTTAACAATAAAGCAAAAATTAGAGCTATCTCAAATAAGAGTTAACAGGGCAGAAGAAGCGTTGAAAGAAGCAGAGTATAATCTAAAAGGTAAGATGTTTAGAACAACTGTAAATAGAAGTTACTATGCTGTGTTGTATGCTGCAAGGGCTTTATTGATATTAAAAGGTATAGACCCAATAAAACATGAAGGGGTTAAAACCATGCTTGCATTGGAATTTGAGAAAAAAGCCATTATTCCAAAGGGGTCTGTTCTTAAAATTAAAAAAATTATGAATCAGAGATTAACCTCTGACTATGATGATCCGATTCAGGTAGATAAAAATTATGCAGAAGAAACTTTATCCCTTGCAAAGGAATTAATAGAAGTATTAAAAGAAGCAAGACAAAAGATTATTGCAAGTATTGAAAAAAAATGATTTGCCTCTCGCTCCTTTTTAATACAGATTTCAAATAACCTTATATATCTTAATTCCTGCATCCTTTGATACAATTTTATTCATAAAAGCATTCTTCTTGTTTTAGCATAGGATTATTTTAAAACAACTGATAATTAAGCCTTAAAAATAAATTTCATGTTGAGAAAATTAAGTTTATATTTCTTTCCCCATTGTTCATTCAGATGATTTAGCACTGCCTATACAATTCTCTCAATGCTCTGATC
>JAOAEO010000176.1 GCA_026416735.1 Thermodesulfovibrionales bacterium | reverse complement strand
GTGCACGTTATCCAGTGATGGTGAATGGTAGATATATAATGGATCCAAGCCCTATCCCAAGATGGGATATCCCTAAATTGAATATGGCTGAGACACTTTTTTTATTCGGTGCAGGCAGAGAAAAGAGAATTTATGCTATTCCTCCTCTTACTAAAGTTGAACCACTTGAATTTGATGACTATAAATTTAGGGTAGAGGATTTTAAAGGTCAAAAATGTGTCAGATGTGGTAGTAGTAATACCTTTCTTGATGAGATAATCGATGATTACTCAGGTAAAAGGGTACATCTCTGTTCTGATACAGGCTTCTGCGATAAAAATCTTGCAAATAAATCGGAGTTGGTTTATGGAGATAGAGATACGCGAAGCCAGTTTAAGTGATTTACCAGATATACTCCTTTTGCACTCTTATCTTGAGTTTGATGAGAGCAAAGTGCTAACTCTCTCAGAAGCGGAGAGAGTATGTGAGAGAATAAAAAAATATCCTAACTACAAAATATACATAGGAATTGTGGATAATGTAGTCGTTGCTACCTTTGCTCTTCTGATCATGGAAAGATTAGGACATAAAGGCACGCCTTCAGGGATAGTTGAAGATATTGTAGTCCATCCACAATGGCGGCGGAAAGGCATTGGCAAAAGCATCATACAGTTTGCAATGGAGAGATGCAAGGAAAAGGGTTGTTATAAGCTTACTTTATCAAGCAACATGAAGAGACTCGATGCCCATCTTTTCTACGATTCGGTAGGTTTTAAGAAACATGGTTACAGTTTCGTTATAGACTTTAAATGAAAGAGAGGTCAAAAAACAAAGACATAAACTTATGATACCATTACTCTCAGTTAAGGGGCTTACTAAAATATTTGGTAAAGGTTGCTCTCTCTGTTATTTTTCAACGGGACCTGAGTACGAAACGAATGTCTGCAAATATTGTAAATCTGTTGTAGCATGCAGTAATGTCTCTTTTGATTTGTATCGTGGAGAGGTGCTTGGCATAGTTGGTGAAAGTGGTTCTGGCAAAACAACTGTTATTAAAATTCTCCATTTTGATTTGGAACCAACATCTGGAGAGATATATTTTAATATACCAGAAGCCAGAATAGAGAGTTTTGACTTAAAGGGAAGAAACTTACTTTTACTCACCCCCTATCAGAAAAGACAGGTAAGAAACTCACTGATGGGAATAGTCTATCAGGATCCTCGTCTTGGCTTAAGGTTGGAAATAAGTTCAGGCGGAAATATAGCGGAACGGCTGATAATGGCTAATTGGAGGAACATCGCTAAGATGCGTGATAGAGCAAGTGAACTCCTTAAAAGAACAGAGATGCCGATTGATCGGATAGATGAGCCTCCCAGGAACTTTAGTGGGGGCATGAAGCAAAGGGTTCAAATTGCTAAGGCATTGTCCAACAACCCGTTGGTTCTTTTTCTGGACGAAGTCACTACAGGACTCGATGTCTCTGTCCAAGCAAAGGTTTTGGACTTGATTAAGGTCCTTCAGAGAGAGTTCTATTTATCTATAATCGTCGTCTCCCATGACCTTGGAGTTATAAGGCTCTTAACCAAAAGGACGATTGTTATGAAATTTGGACGGATTGTGGAGTCAGGCTTAACGGATCAAATACTTGAGGATCCTCAGCATCCTTATACGCAAATACTTGTTAGTTCTCAGCTTTAGGAGTTTCTAATTGCTCAGAGTGGTTAATTTATCGAAGTTTTTTAACATCCATTTCCTAGATAATAAACAGATAGAAGGTTGTCATAACGTCTCCTTTGCTATTAGGAAAGGGCAGTTTTTAGCTATTTCAGGTCCTAGTGGTATCGGCAAAAGCACTATCCTCAAGTGTATCTATAGGACCTATCTACCTACAGGAGGGGACATCTGGTATGATTCGATGATTTTTGGTAAAGTTAATCTTGCAGTAATTGCCGACCATATGGTTATTAGTCTTAGACATAAGGAAATTGGTTATGTATCGCAGTTTCTAAAAGTAATTCCGAGGATATCTGCTATTGAGATAGTAGCTGAACCGCTTTTATTAAAGAATAATATACTGCCAAAGGAGGCAAAGATTAGGGCAGGAGAGCTTTTGGAAAGGCTTAATATTCCAACCAAACTCTTTGACGCCTATCCAGTAACCTTTAGTGGTGGGGAGCAGCAAAGGATTAACATAGCTAGGGCAATTATATGGAAGCCTAAACTACTACTGCTGGATGAGCCAACCTCTGCACTCGATAAAGATTCCACTCGGATAGTTCTAACGATTTTACAAGAATTAAAAGATGAGGGAACTGCTGTGGTTGGCATATTTCATGATGATGATTTAATAAAAGCCATTGCCGATGACATATATACTCTAAGTTAGAAGTGTTAGTATGCAAGATAGGGATTTTCTCATAGAGAATGCCACAGTTGTTATGTCTACAGGCATATTAAGGCCTTAGATTGCCAATAGAACTATACAAAAAATATAAAAGCCTCCTCTTTTATTAGGTTTCTGGATGATATAAAATAT
>JAOAEO010000175.1 GCA_026416735.1 Thermodesulfovibrionales bacterium | reverse complement strand
TTTTATATTATTATCTATTGAAGTCTTACATAGTGGGATTCAGTGTAATAATCAATCTTATTAGTAGTTATCATTAGTGAATTTTTAAATCAACGACAATTACATGATAAAGTTTCAAGCTATAGATGTAAAAGAGACAGACTTCAGAGAAGTAAGGAGAAGAGCAGATCCTATGAATTGTTTCAATAATGATCAGAGTATTAAATTGTATAGGCAGTGCTAATCATCTGAATGAACGATGGGGAAAGAAAACCTTGGGAGAATTTACATACACATAAAAAATTAACACTACCCGAGAGAGTTAAAATTTGATTTTATTTCTTAAAATATGTTATACATTAAAATTCTAAATTCTTCTAAAGGTTAAAAATTAAATTCCCATAGAGGTGTCAATAGATGAATATATATGAGAATATTGTCATAATAAATCCATCTCTCGGTGAAGATGATTTAAGAGCAATAATAGATAAAATTTCAGAACAAATAACTAAAGCAGGCGGTGAAATATTAAAGGTTGATAATTGGGGGAAGAAAAAACTTGCTTTCGAACTAAATAAGCAAAAAATGGGTTACTATTTAATTATTCTTTTTAAATCTAAACCTTCTTTCATAAAAGAACTTGAGTATTTTTATAAAGTCTATGAACCAATCGTAAAATTTATGGTCATAAAACTCACTACTAAACAAATAGAGGCGCTTCCGAAAGATCTGCTCGGTATACCCGTTACTGCTCAAGAATTATCAACAGAAGTGAAAGACAGAGAAGAGAGAATTTTTAATGTTCAATAGAATCATATTGATTGGAAATCTTACCAAAGACCCCGATGTCCGGTATACACCTTCTGGCATGCCTGTAACTACTTTGTCATTGGCTGTAAACTCTAGATATAAACAGGGTGAAGAGACAAAAGAAGAAGTCCTATTCATGGATGTAGTTGTCTTTGGACGACAGGCTGAAAGTTGTGGGCAGTATCTAAATAAAGGCAATCCAGTTTTAGTGGAAGGTCGATTAAGAGAGAGACGATGGGAATATGAAGGACAGAGAAAGAGCAAGTTTGAAGTTCTTGCAAACAATGTTCGATTTTTATCTAAAAGAGAACGGCAAACTGACGCAAGCTCTAATATTTCAGATCTTAGTCCCCCAGAAGAATTCACTGAAAACGAACCATTTTAAATAGAGGAGGCTCTTTTGCAGATTAAGAGGTTTCAAAGAAGAAAATTTTGTAGATTTTGTGCTGACAAAATACCATTTATTGATTATAAAGACATTAAAACAATTCGGAATTATATCACTGAGCGCGGCAAGATTCTCTCAAGAAAGATGACAGGAACTTGCTCTAGGCACCAGAGGGAATTAACAATCGCAATAAAGAGGGCGAGAAACATAGCGCTAATCCCTTTTATGGAAAAGTAAAATGCGATTGCCAAAGACATGGTCTCATAGAGCTGCTTGCAAGATCATAGAAAACCTCAAAGCTAAAAATTTAATAGAGATCAGTATTGCAGAAAAAGACCTTATCGAAGAGACTGAGAAAGTGATAATCGATGAGTTAATGGTTGAAGAAAGACTAAATGAGGAAGTTCGACAAATACTCAAACAGTATGAGACAGAGATAGAAAAAGGTAAGCTTGATTACCGCAAGCTCTTTGAGATGACAAAACAAAAAATCATTAAAGAAAGAAATATTATTATCTAATGCTTTCTGAAAGTAAAGTCAATGCTTTAACCAACAAAATACTTACAGAGCTTTTAAACCGTAAATTAATAATTCCTAAGGTAGACGAAACAACAATAAGGAAAGAAATTAAAAGGACAATACAAACCGAACTTGAAATTATCAGAGATATAGATGCTTCTGTTAGGAAAAAATTACAATCTTTTTCAAAAAAGAGCATTATAGAAGGCAGTATGGAGTGGGAAGTATTATATAAAAAAATGTATACTGAAGAAGAAAAGAGGAGAGGTATAAAATAATTAGTTACTTAGAAGAAAACTATAAAAAGGAAAGGCGAAACGCTCGACGTTTAAGAAAAACTACCTGGTGGCGAAGAAAACTATCAAAAGGTAGATGTTACTATTGTAATAATTATTGCCATCCTAAGGAGTTGACAATGGATCATGTTATTCCTTTGAGTCGAGGTGGGAAATCAGAAAGACTTAACATTGTTCCTTCATGTAAAGAGTGTAATAATAATAAAAAGTATTTACTGCCTATAGAATGGAAAGAATATCTTAACTCTTTACAACAAGAACAGCACAAAGACCAGATTCAATAATCCTTTTAATAACTTGTGCCTTCAGTTCTGTCGTAAGCTCCAGCAGATGTTACCCTTTTTTCTTATCTCAATATAGCCACCGATATATAATTCTATACACGATATATTCTTATTACTAATCACTAATGCCATCATGACATAATGTATCTCGATAAATCAAAGGTCACAATCGAGGGCAAAACTTATGCTAGATATCTCCCTCGAGAGTCCCATCGTGAAGGCAAGAAGGTGAAGCATCGCACCATTGCTAATC
>JAOAEO010000174.1 GCA_026416735.1 Thermodesulfovibrionales bacterium | reverse complement strand
ATTCAAGACTGTGTAAGTAGAGGCTATACATACAGTGATATTACAATCCTTGCACATAAGAATAAAAATATTGTTGAAATATCATCGTGGCTTAATCAAAATAACCCACCAATACCATTTATCTCTTACAGCAGTCTTGATATCCGAGAAAGGAGGGTCATTAAGGAGATTATAAATCTCCTTAAGTTTTTGGATAGCCCAAGGGATAATCTTTCTTTTTCGAAATTTCTTATGGGAGATATATGTGAGAGGGTTTTTGATCAAAATAAAATTAAAGATTTTATCTTTAGACATAGAAATAGTTACTTCCTTTATAAGGATTTTGAGAGAGAGTTTAGAGAGCTTTGGGAACGATATTTTGAAAAACCCTTCAAGTTTGTCGGTTATCTCCCTATTTACGAACTTTTATGTTTGATAATTAATATTTTTGATATTAAACAGAGTTTTTCTGATGAAAGTGGTGCAGTGGCTAAGTTACTTGAGATAGTAAAGGATTTGGAAGTAATCGGTAAGAACTCACTTAAAGAGTTTCTGAATTTCTTCGACAGTAAAGAGGATGACGAATATGCATCCTCTCAGATCTTTGAATTGCCAATTCGTGAAAATTCTCATGGTGTCAACCTTATGACCGGGCATAAAGCAACGGGGCGTTCATCCAAGGTTTTAATATATCTTGTTTATGAGTTAAGGATGAAAAAGGATAGCATAAAGATATATGAGGATAATAACAAAGGTATTAAAGTAATGAAGATAAACAAAAATTATAGGAACGAAGATTTGAAATCTATATATAATGAAATAGAGACAAGACAGAAAGTGAATGATCTAAACAGTTTTTACGTTGGTCTTACAAGGGCAGAAGATGAGCTTTATGTAATAGGGGTTGATAAGGATAAAGGTGATACCAAGGGAGGGGATAGTGATAAAAAGGCATTCCCAGTAGATCTAATTCTTGAGGGAGAGTTCGGGAGTAAGGTTAATAGGGTTGAAAAAAGTAGAGGCGAGGTTACGAGAAATGTAATTTCATTATGTATCTCGGGAAATCTTAATATTCAAGATAAGGGGTTTGCTAAGCTTAACTTTGAAGAAAAAAGAAGGGGCGAGTATATTCATTTAATACTTTCTGAAATTTATAATTTAGAGGACCTTAAAAAGATAGAAGATTTAGCTAAAAAGTTTGGCAATAATTTTCCAGAGTTTGAACCAATCCAAGTCTCAAAAAGTATTGTAGATTTTATTAATAGCGATGCTATAAAACCCTTTTTTGATGTAGATAGAAGCAAGGTTTTTTTAGAAAAGAGCTTTGGCGATTTAGATGGTGTTATAAGGATTGACAGGTTGATAGTCAATGAAGAAGGGACTCTGATTGTGGATTTTAAGACTGGAGAGATTGAGGAAGGTTATAGGCAACAGTTAGAGCGGTATTCCAAAGCTTTAAAAGATATATATGGAAAAAAGGTATCAGGTTATATACTTTATTTTGATAAAAAAGAGGCAATAAAAATTTATGAATGTTAGTGTAATAAAAGAGGGAGAAGACATTTTCCTGCCAATCATAGATAGATTAATCAAAGAGGCGGTGGACTTCTCTAAAAATCTTGTGGTCTTTCCGGGAAAAAGGCCCTCTTATTTTTTATTAAAGGAGATTAGAGATAATATTAAAACCCCCTTTATCCCTCCTTCTGTTTTTTCCATTGATGAGTTCGTTGATTATTGTTATGAGAAGGAGTTAGCAATCTGTGACAAGAAGATTGACCCTCTTTCGGGATGTAAAGTATTAAGAGAATTATTAAGGGAAGAAAATTTTTACAGCAAACAATTAGAAAGTACGAGTTTATTCATACCTTTGGGCATTAAAATCTACTCCACCCTTGAAGAGCTTTTAATCGAGGGAGTAACAAAGGCTCGGTTAAGGCAAGAGGATTATTTAGCTGATATAAGTAAAGAATACACAGGAAAATGCTCAATAACTGGATATCTGGAGAAAATTATTAGACTTTCAGATATCTATGATAGGTTTTACGAAATTCTTGAAAGACAAAATTTATCAACAAGGTCAATGAGATACAAAAGAGTATCTGATGCGGAGTTAAAACTAACTGGGTATGAAAGGATCATCTTCGCCGGTTTTTTTGCCCTAACAGATTGCGAAAGAAGAATTTTTGAAAAGCTTGAAAGTGATGAGAGAGTGATATGTCTCTTTCAGGGCGAATTGGCAAAAAAATATGCCTTCGACAGAGTATATGAGCCTATAAAAGTTGATATTGAAAAGATTGATATTTATGAATGCCCTGACACACATTCGGAAGTTTTTAAAGTCTCAAGCCTTTTGGAAGAGGAATTAAAAGATAAAAAGGGTAAAGAGAGTTTTTTGATTGTTTCGCCATCTTCAGACTCTATAATCCCGCTCATTAATAGTCTAAATCTTACTTTGAACGAAGATTACAATGTTTCCCTTGGATATCCCCTTGATAGAACACCTTTATTCTCCTTTATCAAGCATCTTTTTGATATTTACAAAACCTTGAAAGACAATAAAATATATATTCC
>JAOAEO010000173.1 GCA_026416735.1 Thermodesulfovibrionales bacterium | reverse complement strand
ACAGCTACAGTTTCCTACTATGGAGGGGATTCAGCCCAAAGTGGTGCCATCACCCATAATCAGACCACATGGGTAGAGACAAGCGTTACAGGTCCAGGTATCTTAAGGTTTTACTGGAAGGTCTCCTCTGAGGCTAACTTTGACTTTCTACAGTTTTCGATTAATGGATTTGAACAGACAAAAATAAGTGGAACTACTAATTGGCATGAAAAGATTTATTCAATTCCAGAAGGATCTCATACTCTTAGATGGGAATATACGAAGGACGGCAGTTACAGTAGTGGTTCAGATGCAGGATGGCTTGATAAGGTTGAATTTATCAAAACCACAACGATACTCTCTGAAGCCTTTGAACAATGGCCACCAACAGGCTGGAACATAAAGAATAACGGAGGCAGTTGTGTATGGGAAAGCTCAGCTACTTTAGGATATATTTACCTCACAGGTGGAACAGGCAATGCGGCAGTTGCAGACTCAGATGCGTGTGGTTCAAGCATGAATACAGAACTTAGGACATTCTCTCTCAACCTTTCAAATACAACTATGGCTTTTCTTGAATTCAAGAGCGATTTTTGGAGTTATTCTAACTACGACGATGGGTATGTAGAGATTAGTAAGGACGGCGGAAATAGCTGGACGGTTCTTCTCCATTATGATGGGCAGGATTATCCCGGACCTCGTACGGAGATTATAGACCTTACACCATATGTGGGTTCATCTAACACCTTTATCCGTTTTAGGTATGTTGCACCTGGATGGCATTGGTGGTGGGCAATTGATGATGTTATTGTGAAAGTTGATTCATCAATTACAGCTACTACCAAATTACTTCAACCTAATGGTGGTCAAAAGTGGAAGGCAGGATATAAGTATAAAATTAATTGGGAAGGACCAATAGATGCCTATAAATTTAACCTAAAATACTCCACAAACAATAAAGCATCTTGGAATAATATAGCTACAGTTCTATCCAACGACAGATGTAACAATGATGGGGCAAAGCTGACCTGTAGCTATGTTTGGACTATCCCAGCCCAAGATGGTAGGAAGACTCAAAACTTTGTAAGAGTAGAGGCTATCGATAGTTCCAATCACACTATGG
This sequence comes from Thermodesulfovibrionales bacterium, assembly GCA_026416735.1. Lineage (GTDB taxonomy): Bacteria > Nitrospirota > Thermodesulfovibrionia > Thermodesulfovibrionales > Dissulfurispiraceae > DYHD01. The sequence continues at coordinate 1,453 of JAOAEO010000173.1, read as the reverse complement.
GGACCGATGATTCAGATAAGGCATTTGTAATAGAGGTATTAAGGGTGGTTTCGCCAAATGGAGGAGAGACTTTGCAAGTGGGTAGCACCTATACCATTAAATGGGAAACCTATGCTTTGACAAAGCCTGTAAATAAAGCGATACTTCAATATAGCACCAATGGAGGTATAAGCTGGACTAATATCACAACCCTTACAGGAAATCCCGGCTCTTACAACTGGATAGTTCCGAACACTCTAAGTACAAAAGGTAAAGTAAGAGTGATTCTTAAGGATAATTTGGGAGCTACTATTGCTACAGATGCCAGTGATAGAGTATTTAAAATACAATAAAGGAAGGGGGTTGGCATAATGCCAACCCCCTTCTTATTAATTCCCATTCTAAATCACAACTATCTAAAATGATTTTGGGGGAAGCCTTAATCTACTAAAATTTAAAGTCATTTTAACAAAAAACAAAGACTCATAATTATTTTAAAAATCTTAAAAAAGATCTATCTTTATGAAAGAAAAGTATGATTACAATATCAAAAACTAAGCAACTTCCATACAGGGTATAACCGAGGTAGATGGCATACTGTAAGGTGTTTAAGTTTTTTTCAGTAGTGATTAAATGGATATAAAGAGGGCATTTAAAAAATTAATACTTTGACATTTAAAGTGAGCGATGTAGGCAGCTAAAAAGAGGATTTTACACCATTTACCGTAAAGGGGAGATATTTCGTAACTTAGGCAAATAAATAAAATTTTCATACCCCATTGAAATAGTGTAAGCGTAATAAGTTATGATGGGTTATGAAGAGAGATAACACCATTTGAGCAACTAAAAACTGTAACGGAGAATTTTAAAAGAGCTATAGCTCCCTTTTGTCTTTGCTGACTTCTCATGAAAAGTCTTTATAGCCCCTTTAGGTAAATTCCTCCTTATATATATTTCCCTACCTCTCTTCTCAAGGTCCTTCAGTAACAGAATTGCTACAAGACTAATTTTTTGTCACTTTTTGTTCTCTAATATTTATTCTACCCATAATTCTGGCTCTTCCATCTTTCGTTAGTCTTTTTGTTTTTATTTCTATTTTTATGATTTTCTTATATTCCTGTCCCCTCCTAAAGCACTATAGCTATAGACACAATTTAATTAGGACTGTCAAGTCACCTCTGCATCGGTCAAAGGGCATCCAGAAAATGTGTACATATTTTTGACAAGACAGAGGGCGTGACATTTTTATTGCAGGACATTCTTTATTTAATGGTCTAAAACCTTTTGTCTCTGATAATTTAAAAACTACTATATCAAAATTAAACAACAGAAAATTATAAATGATTCCATAAGAACTGTTAAATCGAGAAAGGGCTGATACAGGGCTTGGATCTTAAAAATGAGCCGTGGAGGATTCGAACCTCCGACCCGCTGATTAAGAGTCAGCTGCTCTACCAGCTGAGCTAACGGCCCA
>JAOAEO010000172.1:261-2575 GCA_026416735.1 Thermodesulfovibrionales bacterium | reverse complement strand
CCTGTAATTCCGGGGGTTTTAAATGGTATGTAAGGAGAAGAGAGCAATCTTTGACATATTAAATTAAAAGTATTTTCAAACTTTCCAAAGAGACCAATATCCACATTTATATTTACCTCATAAAATCCCGCTTTATTAATGACGCAAACCTTATCCATGCCAAATGATTCAATACCCACTCGTGCAAGCCCATAGGCAATTTTTGTCTCCAAATCCGGAAAGCCAGTTGCAGGGGTGTAGAGTGTAATCATTCTTTTAACTCCTTCAAGAATTTTAAAAATAGTAATCCTTTATGTGTAATCCTTATTCTGTAAATCTGATTGTCTTCTTCCAGTTGAACAAGATTATAAAGATTGAGCCTTTCAAGTGCTTCTTTTTCACTTTCATAGAGACTACTTGCTTCTGAACCGGAGATAAGGATTTTTGATTCTATCTTTTTGAGAATTTCAACCTCTCTACCTTTAGGAAGGTAAAAGAGTTTTGGTATGAAAACGACTTCATTAAATTCTTCGTTCATATAGTAAACGTCAGAGCCAAGTAAAAACCCAGCGAGGGCAGTTGCGATGACATGGGCTTTTAGTCCACCAGTTGGATTAAAGTAAACTTTATAACCATCATTAATCTTTTTCCTGGCAAGGTATATTAATCTATCAAGAAGTTCTGAAACTCCTTTCTGGAATTTATCTTTAGCATAAGTATTATCAAAATAGCAGGCTTCCCAGAAATATCCACTCACTTCATAGGGTGTATACGTTAAATATCCTCTTTCTCTAAGAAAAGACTGAATTACGGTTCTACAAAGTTCATTAGAGAATGTTTTAGTTCCAAAGAGATAAACTTCAATTTGAGATGGATCCTTATCTTTTACAACCCTCAAGAAAGTGTTAAGTTCTGCGGAGTTTTTATAGGGGTCAAGAGTAATGAAATCTTTCAGTCTGTTTATCTCAAGAGGATTATCTAATAAATTTTTCCAATGCGCTTCATCTGATATCTTTTTATCCAGTGGAATAATTCCGGACTTTTGGGCATTTTGTATTAATGAGACTCCACTGCTTATAATATGGAACTCTTTCATCTTCTACCTCCTCAAGATAAATCAAATATTCCATAACCAAGTGAAGTTTTTGCACCAATTCCATGCTCTTTCAATGCCTCGGCAAGCAAACTTTTTGCTTTTTCTGCAAGGTTTTTATCTTTTGATAATATCATAAACTGGAACTGAGTTTCTTCCACAGTCAAAAATTTTATCGGGTTGGGATTCTGCCAATCAGCAGGTGGCTGATTTCCTGAATAGTAATCTGAATAGTGAACATTCATTATATCTATTTTAAGATTTATGTTATCTACCGGATAGGCATCCATAAAGATTACTTTCCCAGCTTGCTTCTGTGTGCCAAATATTTCAATGAGTTCCTCAAATTTAACATCATCTAATTCAATTCCTAACTGCTCTCCTGTTTCGAGTGCCTTTGAGACTCTATCTATTGCTTCTTCAATCTTAACATCAGTTCTCTTATTACTCTCGGCAAACTTTAGGACTGTCCAATGTTTTGTTATACCTTTTATTGCACTGCCTGGAATGTATGGGATGCCATATATATGATGGAGTGTCATCGAAGTCTCCTGAGGGTGTGATGCACCAAGCCCGATAATAAGACGCCAGGCACATTTGGCTATAAAATTTGCGATTACGAAGCCTGAATTCTTAAGTGAATTTATTATCTGATCTCTACGAGTTTTAATGCTCTCTATGAGGTTCCCTTTCCATCTAAAGTTTGCGATTTCTTCGTTTATTCTTATTCTGATTTCTTCATGCACACTGCTAATTTGCGGCAGGTTAAAGAGATAGTAAAAGTTGCAGTCCTTGTACTGATTATCGTGAATGGTACCCATAGAGTTGATAATCCGGAAGGTATCAGAAGGTAAATATCTATTATTTCGAGAAAATCTAATGCTCATTCTTCCTCCTCTGCTTCAATCATTCCTTCAGCAAATTTTCTAAGCCAGTTTAAAAGGGCAAGGAGTTCTTCTGCTACATAGCGATACTCGTAAGAATTAAGAGAAATCACCCATTCAACAAGTTCATTCTGGTTCTGGGGCATTTTTATTCGAGCGGTTGAATTGCTTTTTAGATAATCAGTAAATTGTTTATAAATCAAATCATAGGCATTTCCACCTCTTTTCTTTGCATAAACAAAAGCATATTTTCTAAAGTAACCTTTTATTTTCCAAGCATCTGTTCCGTGAGTAATAATTATATAAGGACAAACTAATATCTTAGATAAAAACAAAGATAAAACACTAAGATTACTAT
>JAOAEO010000172.1:0-251 GCA_026416735.1 Thermodesulfovibrionales bacterium | reverse complement strand
AACTCTGCCCTTCCTTTTTCAAGCTTTGTGATTAAACTCTCATTGATTGACATTTTCTCCTCCTTTTAAACCTTTCTGTAAAAGTTTAACTCTTACTAAACCTTTACCGATTGTCTGGTTTCCTCCAATTTGGATTATTTCAGGTAATCCTTCTTCAAAGAATTTCGCAACACATTTTGCCTCTTTTTCTGGTGTATCTGCACTAAAAATTCCTTTCTGGTTATTATCTTCTACTCTTGGTTGAGTAAACA
>JAOAEO010000171.1 GCA_026416735.1 Thermodesulfovibrionales bacterium | reverse complement strand
TTTGATGCTGACAACGATGTATTTGTACCATGGGTTTATCTTGTAGATTTACCCAAAGGTTTTGCCTCTGGCTTTAATGGCTATGCTGCAGAAGGAGTGGTTGATTTAGTGGGTTTAGAAGAAAACGGCGAACCTATAACTGCATCTGAGATGTACCCAAGATATCTTATTCTTAATAACAAACCAGATACAGCTACTTGGTGGATAATCCTTAAGGGTGCAAATAGTCCAGCCACCTGCCCAAATCTTGCTTGTCATAGAATGGATGGGTATATCTGCAATGAAGATGAAAAATGCATATCCTTATATATTCCATTGCCTAATGAGTTGAATCTTATTAATGTAGAGCCTTATGTACCAGCTACCTTGCATACTGGGTATCCAAAGGCTGGATTTGGATTGTTCTTTATGAGGCCTTATGGTGGACAGTTTGACAGCTTTACAACCCTCGGTTGGTCTTATCAGAGGGCTCAAGGTTCATCAGTTGCGGCTACTTGGGATGTAATACATCCAATTCATAGACGATATTCCAATATTCCTGATATTCCTTGAGAGATTAATAATTTTAAAAAAGGGCAATCTAAAAGGGTTGCCCTTTTTTATTTTTTAGAAAAAGCTTTTTTTATTATAAAATCTTTCTTAGCCTTCCCTACTTTTTTCAGTTGCTTTTTATTTAATCAAAAAGATATATTAGAAGACCTATATACAGTTTACATTAATATACCTAAGGGGAGATGAGGATGAGATTAATTTACTCATTTTTGTTTTTTTTGATTCTTTTGGCTGGCTGTGCTGTTACAAATTTTGAGGTTAAACCAGAGGAAGATGATAGAAACCAAATCTTAAAATTAGTCAATATCTCAAGTGGATTGCCCTCTGATAGTTTATGGAGGCAAAATATCGTTCTTTATGACATAGATGGAGACGGATTTTTAGATATCATAGCACCACCTCCAAGGAAAGCGACTCAAGAGCAGAAAAGACCTTTTATATTCCGATGGGACCCTAAAAATAATATATGGATTGAAGAGAAATATGATTTTCCATCTATAAAGGATTTTGATTATGGTTGGATTGCAGTTGGTGATTTAAATAGGGATAACTTTTTTGATTTAGTTTTAGCCCCCCACAATGGAAATATCACTATATTACTTAATAATCAAAAAAAGGGATTTAATGCGCAAACTTTAAAACTTGAAAAACCTTTTCATTCACGAGCTATAGAGTTGAAGGATATAAATAATGATGGTTGGCTTGATATTATAGCTGTCTCAGAAGCACCTTTTGCCAAGAACTATATACCACAGGGTATCTTGATAGCTCTAAATAGAAAAAATGGAGATTGGGAGGTAACATTATTAAAGGAGAGTTTTAAAATATTCAGTGACTCCATTGCTGTAGAAGATATTAATAGAGATGGTAAAAAGGATATCCTAATTGCACCTCTTACCTCTTCAGAGGAGCATAAGAAGGCTTTATGGCTTCAGAATATTGATGGTTCCTTTTCACCTTATCAAAAAAATATCTTTGCAGATGCTATCCCAGATAGGGTAAAAGTTAGTGATTTTAATGGTGATGGAGTATTGGATTTAGTTTATCTTGTTTCTGGCTTCGGTGACCAAGGTGTGTGGCTAACTTCATTTCAGTGGACTGAAGAAACATTTAAAGAAGTAAGATCTGGTCTTAAAATTGAGGAAAGGCCCTTGGTCTTTGATCTCTTTGATATAGATAAAGATGGGAAGGATGAATTAATAGTCCTTACAGTAGGTGGTTTTAGATTTTTGAAGTTTTCTCAAGACTCATGGGTTCAGATTGGTTACTTTCCTATAAGTAAAGAAGATACCCAAGGAGCATTTCATTTACAGATTAGTAGAAATTTAGATGGCTCTCTAATATTTGTCTATAACCTTGGCAGTGAGACTGCGGGATTAAATAGAGGGATAAGGGCATATTTAATGAAATAAGGAGGTAGACTTAATAAGATGTGGTTCAAACCAATTTATAGACAAAACCTGATTTTTATTATCTTTGCTTTTCTATCTTTTTCAGTCTTTCTTTCTTGTGCTTCAGTTTCACAGAAGGCTATAAAGGATCCCACAGAGTTATTAAAAGAAACTGCCACTGACTATTGGAGACTTAGAATGGCAGATAGATATGAGGATACCTATAAGATGGAATATAAAGAGGGGTTACCTCCCTACAGTGAGTATTTAAATCAAGTTAAGGCCATAAAGAGATTTAGTATTGTTGGACATTCCCTAAAAAATTTTTCTGTAGAAAACGAAAAAGGAGTTGTAGATATAGAGTTTAGCTTTATCCTGCCTCCTGTTACAAAACCCCTTACACAAACGATAAAAGATGAATGGATTTATGTAAATGGCAAGTGGTATCATAAATTGCCAAAATAATGACAGAAGTAGTAAAAAAATTGACTAAGTTTAATAAATATTAATTTCTCTTCCATTGACTCTTTTAAGTAAATATAAATGGCATAAAATATGCAAAATTTCTAAAAAAAAACTTGGAGGTAGTAAATGAGATTTAAGTTAACACTAATTATCATCTTATTAGCAACATTTCTTTTAACTATTTCTCTTGCTTTAGCT
>JAOAEO010000170.1 GCA_026416735.1 Thermodesulfovibrionales bacterium | reverse complement strand
CTAATTAAGTTTAATGCCTACTCATATATTAGTCAAAATATTATGTAATATAATGAATGTAATGTACATGTAAATTTTTTTCAATCCCTCTAATTTTTTAGAGATAACTCTTTATCAAAAAGTGTGTTTCAAATTTTAAAAACGAACATTGAAATAAACTCTGCCAGCTTTAATTAAAAGTATTTTTTTATCTCAGCTCATATCGAAAATTTATAAACTATGAGGCAAGCTTCATAAGAGCATTTTAAAGAGGAGGCTCTTTCATCTATCAGATATACATAGTTTCAAATCAACTTAAAAATTTTTTGCAGAAAAAACCATCTATTTTATTCATATATAATGGATAATTCTCTTTTTTTAATAAAGGCTAATTTAATCAATAAGTAAATCATTTTTTCATTAGGAGTGATTAACGAATGGAAAGTTATATTTCTATCACTGAATTGAAGCAGAAATCAATTGATGAACTTATACGCATTGGAAAAGAGTTAAGCATCGATAATGCAACTAGCATGAGGAAGCAAGATATAATCTTTTCGATTTTACAAGCCCATTCTCAAAAATCTGGGAATGTTATCGGTTCAGGTGTGTTGGAAGCCCTCCCAGATGGTTTTGGTTTTTTGAGATCCCCTGATTATAGTTACCTCCCTTCGCCAGATGATATCTATGTATCTCCATCTCAGATTAGGAGATTTACTTTAAGAACAGGAGATCTCGTTACCGGGCAAATAAGACCTCCAAAGGAAAATGAAAGATACTTTGCATTACTGAAGGTTGAAAGTATAAATAATGAACCACCTGAAAATAATATCAACAGACCTCTTTTTGATAATCTTACGCCCTATTATCCCACTAAAAAGATCAATTTAGAATATAGCCCAACAGACTATTCTACGAGGGTTATGGATTTAATGGTTCCCATTGGCATGGGACAAAGGGGTTTGATAGTTGCCGCTCCAAGAACTGGCAAAACTATGCTTCTTCAATCGATAGCCAAAGCCATAAAGAAAAATCATCCAGATATACATTTAATTATCCTATTGATTGATGAGAGACCTGAGGAGGTTACAGATTGGAAAAGACAGGTCACGACTGCTGAAATTATTAGCTCTACCTTCGACGAACATCCCCAGAGACACTGTCAAGTCTCTGAGATGGTCATTGAACGAGCAAAAAGAATGGTTGAGAGCAAAAAGGACGTGGTGATTCTCCTTGACAGTATTACAAGGCTTGCCAGAGCATATAATGCCATAACTCCAGCCAGCGGAAAGGTTCTCTCTGGCGGTCTGGATGCAAATGCTTTACAAAGACCTAAAAGATTTTTCGGTACTGCAAGAAATATTGAAGAAGGAGGGAGCTTGACAATCATCGCTACAGCACTTATTGATACAGGCAGCAGAATGGATGATGTAATTTTCGAAGAATTCAAGGGTACTGGAAATATGGAGGTACATCTCGATAGGAAATTAGTTGATAAAAGGATCTTCCCAAGCATCGATATTAATTCTTCTGGCACCAGAAAGGAAGAGTTACTTTTAGATTCCGAAACATTGAATAAGACATGGATACTCCGTAAGGTCTTAAATCCTCTTAGTACAGTTGAAAGTATGGAGTTTCTTTTGAGTAAACTTAGAACCACAAAAACTAATAAAGAATTTCTCGAGATGATGAATAAATAATTAAAAATGTTAAAGAATCTTAAACTCGAAGACGACGGTTATTGCTTTGCCTGTGGTAAAAAGAATCCCTATGGCCTAAAACTTTCATTTATTAAGTCAAACAGTAAAGTTCTCTCTGAATTTACGCCTTCCGATATTCATCAAGGTTACAAAGGCGTTGCTCATGGTGGAATCATATCGACACTATTGGATGAGGCTATGATACATGCAGCTGTTTTTGAAGGATTCTCTCCTGTAACTGCAGAATTAACTATTAGATTTAAACAACCCTTAATGATAGGAGAAACAGCTATAGTAGAGGCAGAAGTGGTGAAATATAATCCGAAGTTAATTCTAACGAAAGCAAAACTTCTTAGAAAGACTGATCAGACTGTCATTGCAGAGGCGAACGGTAAAATTGCAATTAAACCTGTTAATGGTGTTCTCAGATAAAAGAAAGTTCTATCGTTTTAACTTATTGAGGTCATTAAGTTTTTCTATGGAATCAATGATTAAACCTCTTTACCTGAAAAAACTATGAGATAATAAAGGAAGTTATCATAAACAAAAACCAATGTCAGAAATATGCAATAAATAAGGTATTAGTACAGATCAGTATCATAAGTGGCTGTAGGCTCTCTTAATGGATCTATTAAAAGATTAAAAAAGAGAAGAAAGACAAAGGTTTTATGCCCCCTTATAACACCATCCAGTTTGATAATTGAGACTGCTAAAAGAATATATTCCTTAAAGGCGGTAGGATATTGACCTATAAAATGCTGTAAGAATTGATAATAGCTTTAGATCTTTTTGTAGCTCTATCGGATACCGACTAAACAGGAGTCCACTTTACAAGTGGGATAGAATAACTAATAGAGCAAAAATGCTATAAACTAATTAAGATTGATCAATCCAAGTATATCTTTCTACCACTCTCAATAACTCTTAACTAC
>JAOAEO010000016.1:18268-18557 GCA_026416735.1 Thermodesulfovibrionales bacterium | reverse complement strand
CCGCAAAGGAGTTATCTAATTTTATTAGAGCCATGTATCCATGGCCTTCAGCCTTTACTTTTTTTAAGGATGAGCGAATTAAAATCATAAAAGCTCAACCACTTGAAGGCAGAGGTATTTCAGGCAGAGTTGAAAAGGCATCTAATGGTAAATTAATAGTTGGTACCAACGACGGACTACTTTTAATTGAAGAATTGCAGCCTGAAGGTAGAAAGCCAATGAAAGCATCGGCTTTTTTAGCAAGTAGAAGATTAATTGAAGGGAATGACACGTTTGATTAGAACTATTG
>JAOAEO010000016.1:0-18258 GCA_026416735.1 Thermodesulfovibrionales bacterium | reverse complement strand
GATTCCACAGTGTCTCCAGAGGGATTCTTGTGATGTGAGAATAACTAACAATGTCTATAATTGTAAAAAATGTGGGAGATGTATTATAGCCGACATAATTGAGATAGCTGAAATTAGCAGATTAAAACTCTTTGTTGCTACAGGTGGAACAATGGCAAGACAGATAGTTGATAAATTAAAACCCGATGCAATAATAGCTGTTGCTTGTGAAAGAGACCTAAGCAGTGGTATAGCCGATTCTTACCCAATCCCAGTTATAGGGATAGTTAATGAGAGGCCCTCAGGACCTTGTATCAATACAACTATTAATAAGAAAAAGCTTTTAGAGACGATAAGTTTTTTTAGAAAGGGAGATCAAAAATAAAAACTATAAATCATATATATTATCAAAAATAGTCTCAATTAAGAACAACAAATTTGTAGCGACAACATTAAAATTTTAAAGCTCCTTTAGTTATGAAAAAGTTTTTAAAAATTATGCTATATTTTATAATTTTATCTTCAATAGCAATCATCTCAGCTCATTATACTTTCACACTTCTAAGTTATGGTAGAACCATTATAATGCCTGATCTTAGAGGTATGGATTTAAACGGAGCGCAGAGGTTGCTAGACTCTTACAAACTTTTAGTTAGAATCGATGGTGAGGAATATGACCATATTGTTTCACAGGGACTTATACTTAAACAGGACATACCTCCTGGGAGTAAAATAAAAGAGGGTAGAGAGGTAGGCATAATCTTAAGTAAGGGACCAAGAATCAAGAATGTCCCCAATCTACTGGGTAAGAGTCTTGAAGAGGGTGAGGCCCTTTTAAAAGAGAGAGGTCTAAAACTAAATAAAATAATATTTGTCCATTCTGAAACAGTTGAGAAAAATGTAATTATAGCTCAAAGACCGGAGCCTGTGGAAAGCGGCGGTAACCAATTCAACATAATAGTTAGCCTCGGAGATTATAAAGATTGATGAGTCGAATAGTTAAGATTGCTCCTTCTATATTATCGGCCGATTTCGTTAGACTTGCTGAAGAAATAAAGGCGGCAGAAGATGCAGGTGTAGATATTTTACATCTCGATATTATGGATGGCCACTTTGTGCCGAATATTACAATTGGGCCTGCTGTCGTTGAAGCAATAAGGAAGATAACTAATTTACCCCTTGGTGGCCATTTGATGATCTGCGAGCCAGATAAATTTTTAAAAGACTTTATTAGTGCTGGTGCCGATTTCCTTACTGTCCATGTTGAAGCTGCAATACATCTCCATAGAACCATCCATTACATAAAAGAGAGAGAGATAAAGGCTGGTATCTCTTTAAATCCAGCAACTCCTTTATGGACTCTCGATAACATCTTAAATGACGTCGACTTAGTTCTAATTATGTCTGTAAATCCCGGCTTTGGTGGGCAAGTCTTTATCACCTCCATGCTTGAAAAGATAAAAACTCTCAGAAAGTTGATAGACTTTAAGGGATACAACGCTATGATAGAAGTTGATGGAGGAGTTAAACTTGATAATGCTCAGAGCATTGCTAAAGCCGGCGTAGATATCCTCGTCATTGGTTCAGCCTTTTTTGGATCTGGTAATTATCGAGAGTTTATGAAGCAATTAAGGGAAAATCTCTCCTCTTAATAACCTCAGAGGTTTAAATGAAAGAAAAAATAAGAATTCTCTTAGAAGAGGCAGAATCCTTGAGGGAAGCATCCCGTTTTACTGAATCCCTTAAACCCTTGAAAAGGGCAATTTCTATTAGCAAAAAAAGTGGATATTTAGATGGTTTACTCGAGTCAACTTTAGCTATAGCAGATATATATAGAATAAAAGGTTTCTACGACAAAGCTACTGCTCATTATTCAGAAGTTATAGAGATATGTGAAGCAGTTGGGTTCGAAAGGATCAAAGCCGACGCTATAGTTGGTATAGCTCTCTCTCTAAAAGCTCAAGGTTTTTGGCAAGAAGGACTAAAAAAAATAAAAAGGACTATTCCCATTTATCGAAAATATAATGATAAAAGGGGGCTTGCTTTCTCCTTATGGGCTGAAGGTGGAACCTTAAGAGTTAAGGGGGACATTAAAGAAGCTATAAATAAATTCGATGCAGCGAAAAAGCTTTTTGGTTCAATAAATTATAGAGCAGGTGTTGCCTATTCACTTTGTGGTTTAGGAGGTGCCTTCAGAGTAGCTGGTAAAACTGAAAAATCTATGGATTCATATATTAAAGCCAATAGGATCTTCAATGATTTAGATGATAAATTTGGCATAGCCTATTCCTATTGTGGTATAGGGAATGCTTATAGAATGAAAAATGATTACTCCGCTGCTATGGACTTTTTTCTCAAAGCATCTAAACTTTATGAGGATTTTAGAGATATCGTCAGTTATTCATATACTCTTTGGAGCATGGCAAATATCCATAAAATGCAGAAGGATTTTCATTCGGCTAAAAATTATCTTAAGAGAGCTTCTAAAAATTTCAAAAGGACTAAAGATAAAAGAGGAATTGCATACTGCTTTCTTACAGAAGGAGAGATAGAGTATTTGAAAGGCAATAATAAGAGAGCAGAATTTTTTTTTATGAAAGCTTTCGAAATAACTAAATCCTACAAATTCGCTTTAGAAAAATGTTATGCTCAATCTTTCTTATTTATATTGAAAACGAACAAAAATAGTTTCCAAAAGGAAGATATAATGTTACCACCATTATTAATCGGGCAGTTTAGGAAGCTTGGAGTCGAGATTTTCCCAAAAGAAATACCATACAATATACCATGAACATCCTAAATTTCCCCAATACGCTTACTTTTATACGGATTTTAATTATTCCTTTCTTTATTAGTTGCCTTTTAAACGAAAAATATTTTTATGCTTTAATTCTTTTTGTAATTGCTGCAATGACAGATCTTTTTGATGGACTACTTGCAAGACTAACGAATCAAAAAACAAAAATTGGAGCCTTTTTAGATCCTCTTGCAGATAAAATTTTACTTGTGACGGCCTTTATATTTCTCAACACTTATGATTGGCTCCCTGATTGGATATTGATAACAGTAATTAGCAGAGACTTTATTGTTGTCATAGGATGGTGTCTTTTAGTAATCTTAATTCAAAATAAAAAAGTGGAACCATCCTTGGCCGGTAAGTTGGCAAATGCTTTACAAGCAATATTAATTATCTACGTGCTATTTTCTATTAACTTTAAAATAGAAGATACAATTATTGCATATTCTATTTTATTTTTAACTGCTTTTTTTACTGTTTTCTCTGGTGTTCAATATATTTACAAAGGATATAAAAGGTTATATGAGAGAGTCGTCAAGTATAATAGTTGAGGATATTATTTCTGGAAGTATCGGCGAGGAATTAGGAATAAAAAAGGGGGATAAGATTTTTGCTGTAAATAGCTATCCTACCAAAGATATCATAGACTTAATTTTCTATGGTAATGAAGGGATCTTTTCGTTGAATATCTCCAGAGATCAAAAGAACTTTTCTCTTACAATCCCTAAAGGACCTTTACCAAGTGAGCTTGGTATCTCCTTTGCTCCTTTTAAAATCAAAACTTGTCGTAATAAATGCATTTTTTGTTTTGTTATGCAATTACCTAAAGGTCTTAGAAAAACCCTATATATAAAAGATGAAGACTATAGAATGTCATTTCTTTATGGGAACTTTATAACTGCTACCAATTTGACCAAAAAAGATAAAGAAAGGATTGTTGAGCAAAAATTAAGCCCTCTATACTTATCGGTTCACTGCACAGATAGAGAGATCAGGAATAAGATGCTTGGTAATCCTAATGCTCCAGATATCCTTAAAGATATAGCTTTTTTTGCTAAAAACAGAATATACATGCATATACAGATTGTTTTATGCCCCGGATACAATGACGGCATACACTTAACTAAGACCATTTCAGACCTATATCGCTATTATCCATCTGTAGCATCGATAGCCGTAGTACCTGTGGGATTGACAGTTCATCGGAAGAAGAATTTAATGCCAGTTACAAAGGAAGATGCAATAAAAACTATAGAGATAATCGAAAAATTTCAAAATAGATTTAAAAGAAGACATGGAGAGCATATTGTTTTTGCCTCTGATGAGATGTATTTAAAGGCTGGCAAACCTTCTCCTCCTCTGGAACATTACGATCAACTCCCTCAGATAGAAAATGGAGTTGGAATGGTACCTTACTTTTTGTATCGAGCAAAACAAATCAAATTGACAGACAAATCATTCTCAAAATCTAAGAGATTTGTAACTATAACTGGAACATCCTTTTTCCCATATCTTAAAGCATTTGTTGATAATCTTAATAAGGCTGGAGCTAAGATAAACCTTTTCGATGTGAAAAACACTTTTTTTGGAGAAACTATTACTGTAGCGGGGTTGCTCACTGGCAGAGATATTATTAAAACACTCTCTGACAATCTTGATGGAGATAACATACTTCTCATACCAGATGTAATGGTAAAGGAAAATGAAAACATATTTTTAGATAATGTTTCCAAACAAGACATCGAAAAAGCTTTAGGAATTCCTGCCTTTATCATAAAGTCTACGCCTGATGGATTAGTTGAGGCAATAACTTCTATATAACCCAACTTCACATTAATTTTATCTAAGTTCAATTGATCTCTCTAACTTCTCTGTAAATAAAGTATTTATGATAATGGATATTTATACAAAAAATTAGATCTTGTTATGGATAATTTTTAAAGAAAAATCAGTTAAATACAATTTTTCTCTTAGGAGAACGGTTTAGCCTTTTTTGAAGTTGGCGGCTTAGTTAGAGAGTTGCCGATAATATAAGGATTCTCAAATGATTTTATGAAAAAGAAAAAATTTAATTTGACTAAAAAAAGTTTCTAAAGGTAACATTTTTTATGCAAAGGCGAGACTTTGTTCATCTCCACTTACATACCGAATATAGCCTTCTTGATGGTGCAATAAAGATTGATGAACTCATTGAACAAGCCTCTCAGTATGAGATGCCGGCTCTTGCAATTACAGATCATGGGAATATCTTCGGTGCTATCAAATTTTATAGAGAAGCTAAAAAGGCTGGCATAAAACCAATTATTGGCTGTGAAGTTTATGTTGCACCAGGCAGTAGATATGAAAAGACAAAGGTCAATCTCGATAAAAATTTACCAGAGGAGGCTTCTTTCCATCTTGTTTTATTAGTTAAAGATGTTGAAGGTTATAAAAACCTAACAACTCTCTTATCCAAAGCCTATATCGAGGGATTCTACTATAAACCGAGGATTGATAAAGAAATCCTACGCCAATACAACATTGGATTGATAGCCCTAAGTGCTTGTTTAAAAGGAGAGATTCCTTACTATCTGCAACACGGTAAGGAAGAAATGGCTATAAACTCAATCAAGCAATACTTAGATATCTTTGGGAAGGATAATTTCTTCATAGAGATTCAGAATAATGGATTATCCGAACAAATAGAGGTGAATAAAGGTCTGATAAAGCTATCTAAAAAGTTTAATATTCCACTTGTGGCCACTAACGACTGCCATTATTTGAAAAGAGACGATGCAAAAGCTCATGACATACTTTTATGTATTCAAACAGGAAAGACTATAAAAGACACAAAAAGGCTTAGATTTGAAACAGAAGATTGCTACTTTAAATCCCAAGAAGAGATGGCTAACGCCTTTAGAGAACTTCCAGAATCTTTGAGAAACACCCTTTTAATCTCTGAAAGATGCAATCTCGAATTTGATTTCAATAAGACCTTACTTCCCACTTATAAAACGCCAGATGGTATCGATCCTGAGACCTTTTTAGAGCAACTTACCTTTGAAGGTCTGAAGAGTAGATTTAAAGGTAATCCCCCTTCTAATTATATAGAGCGTCTTAAAAAGGAGCTGGCCATCATAAAGGAGATGGGATATTCATCTTATTTTCTAATTGTATGGGATTTCATTTCCTATGCAAAAAAACAAAAGATTTCAGTTGGACCAGGCAGAGGCTCTGCTGCTGGCAGTCTTGTGGCATATTCATTGGGAATAACAGAAATAGATCCAATTAGATATAACCTTCTATTTGAACGGTTTCTCAATCCAGAGAGGATTAGTATGCCAGATATTGACGTCGATTTTTGTAAAGATAGAAGGCAAGAGGTTATAAATTATGTAGCACAAAAATATGGACCTGAACACGTTGCTCAGATTATAACCTTTGGAACTTTGGCAGCTAAGGCAGCAATTAGAGACGTTGGAAGAGCTCTTAATATCCCTTATGCTGAGGTTGATAGAATCGCTAAACTCGTCCCAGAAAATGCAAGGAATATTGAAGAGGCAATAAATTCCGAAATTCAGTTGAGAGAACTCTATGAAAATAATCAAACTGTAAAGGAAATGCTCGATATCGCCAAAAGGCTGGAAGGACTTGCCCGCCATGCTTCAACCCATGCTGCTGGAGTGGTTATAGCCCCCACCCCTTTAACAGATTATACTGCTTTATATAAAAATCCATCTGATAATGTTGTCACTACTCAATTCGACATGACCTCTATCGAGAAATTAGGTCTTTTAAAGTTTGATTTCCTCGCTTTAAAGACTCTCACTATCATAGAAAAGACATTAGAGATACTCAGACGGCAAGGCAAAGTGATTGATCTTTCAGAAATTCCCCTTGAGGATTCCAAAACCTATGAGCTCCTTATTTCAGGAAATACCACAGGAATATTCCAACTGGAGAGTTCAGGCATGAGGGATATTTTGGTTAGGATGCAGCCAAGCCGATTCGAAGAACTGATGGCGTTAGTAGCACTCTATCGGCCTGGGCCAATGGCTTGGATTGATGATTTTATCAAAAGAAAAAGAGGCGAGACTGAGATAACCTATGAACTTCCTCAACTGAAGAAAATTCTTGAAGAGACCTATGGAATTATCCTTTATCAAGAACAGGTAATGTTGATAGCAAATGAAATAGCTAATTTTACTATGGGGCAAGCTGACATCTTGAGAAGAGCTATGGGGAAGAAAAAATTGGATGAAATGGAGAGACAGAAAGAGATATTTATCGAGGGAGCTGCTAAGAACAAAATACCGAAAAAAATTGCCTCAGACTTATTCGATAGGATGGTTCCCTTTGCACTGTATGGTTTTAACAAGTCTCATTCAGCTGCTTATGCCTTTTTGGCTTATAGAACTGCCTACTTAAAGGCTCATTTCCCTTTAGAGTTTATGACCGCAAACTTAAGTCTGGAGATGGGGGATACTGATAGAATTGTTAAATTGATAAACGACTGTAGAAACATGTCTTTACCTGTTTTGCCACCCGATATAAACAAGAGCGAAAGGGAATTCACTATAGTTGAAAATGCTATAAGGTTTGGTCTTGAAGCTGTTAAAGGAGTTGGTAGTTCGGCTATTGATAATATCATTTCGACAAGGATGGAAAGAACCTTCACTTCCTTTAGAGATTTTCTTTCTAGAATTGACGGTAGAAAGGTCAATAAAAAAGTGATAGAGAGCCTTATCAAATCTGGTGCCTTTGATTCCCTCTTTTCTGATCCTCCTAATATTGCAAGAGCAAAGGCTATGAGAGAATTAGAATCTCCCTTAAAGGATAGTCTGTCTTTAATGCTTTTTGGTGATAGTATAGTAGATACACCAATAGTTAAGCCATGGAATGAAGAAGAATTGCTTTATAATGAAAAAGAGTCTTTAGGTTTTTATATTTCAGGGCATCCGCTCTTAAAGTACAGAGATAAACTAAACAAGATAAATGCCCTTAAGATTTCAGATATTGAAGAATACAGCGACAGGAGTGATATAAAACTTTCTGCTGTTATTAGAGAGAGTAAGCTTAAAGCTAAAGAAAAGGGCATAACAGTCTACTTAACTGTAGAAGATGAGACAGGTATAGCTGAAATAATCGTTTTTTCTGAACTTTATAAAAGGGTTTCCCCATTATTAAAGCCTGGGAACTTGATATTGGTTCATGGCATCTTTACAAAAGGTGAGAAAGCAA
This sequence comes from Thermodesulfovibrionales bacterium, assembly GCA_026416735.1. GTDB lineage: Bacteria > Nitrospirota > Thermodesulfovibrionia > Thermodesulfovibrionales > Dissulfurispiraceae > DYHD01. The sequence continues at coordinate 10,262 of JAOAEO010000016.1, read as the reverse complement.
CAAAGATATTAGCTAAGGACATCCAAACAATTGAAGAGGCTATAGAATCTGAAATAATTGAGAGGTACGAGCTGAACCTTTTATGTAATGACATAGATGAAACACTTGAAAAGCTAAGATATATAACTCAATTCTTAGAACCTAATTCAAATAATGATAGTAAGCCTTCTCTCTATCTAAAACTCAATTTCGATGAATATCGAGTAACAATCACTTCCTTCTTAAGGCCTAATCGATTTTTTAAAGAAGAGGTTGAGAAAATTGTCGGCAAAACTAATTTAAGAACCCTCCACTTGTAGTAGATTTAATTTAGTAATCAAGTGAATATTAGATAAGCATCTTGCTTTTTTAACTTCTCAATAATGCCAATGGCATAAGCCTTGTGATTATTATTCTTTAAGATTTGGAGAGCTGCAGATGAGTCCTTCTCAGGTACCATAAAGACATATCCTATACCGAGGTTAAACGTTCTTCGTAGATCTTCTTCAGGGACATTCCCAAGCTTCTTTATTAATTCAAAAATCGGCGGCCTTTCCCATGAGTTAAGATAAACCACTGCTCTTAAGCCCTTTCTTAAAACACGGGGTATATTACCAATCAGTCCTCCACCTGTTATATGTGCCATAGCCTTAATCTGAACTTTTTCTTTAAGCAGATTGAAAGCATCTACATAAATCTTAGTAGGTCTTAAAAATTCTTCAGCCAGAGTTGAATTCAATTCTGGCAAGAACTGATCGATCTTGAAACCGTGAAGATCAAAAAAGATCTTCCGTACAAGGGAATAGCCATTACTATGTAGACCACTTGAAGATACTCCGATTATTACATCTCCTTCAGAAAGTTTTGAGCCATCTATGATCTCATCTTTCTCAACGGCCCCTACTACAAACCCAGCTAAATCATATTCATTGTCTTTATAGAAACCTGGCATCTCAGCAGTTTCTCCACCTATTAATGCACAACCTGCTTCTTTGCACCCTTCTACAATTCCCTTTATAACTTCCTTTGCTTTATCTGCATTTAATTTGCCAGTGGCGAAATAATCCAGAAAGAACAAAGGTTCTGCACCAGAGGTCAAAATATCATTTACACACATCGCTACAAGGTCAATACCCACTGTATCATGTTTATCAGCCATAAAGGCTATTTTCAATTTTGTTCCCACTCCATCAGTACTACTTATTAAAACAGGTTCTTTATATTTTTTTATGTCTAATTTGAAGAGTGCACTAAATAAACCAATTTCTGAAAGTACCTCGCTTCTATAGGTACTTTTAGTGAGTGGAGAAATAAGCTTTATAAATCTTTCAGCTTCGTCGATGTCTACGCCTGATTTTTTATATGTTAGCTTTTCCATCCTTCACTGTCCATTATTAAAAATTGGATTTAAACTAAAAAAGATTGTTTAGAAGTATAACATACCTGTTAAATTTTAACCATTTCATTTTAAAGAGGATTCTCCATCCCGTTACCTACTAACTAAATTTTTTCATAAAGCTGAGAATAATTAACCTAAAAATATAGGATAACCGAGTGATCCTTTACATACTGACTATTGACGAAAGTCACTTCTTTTAAAATATCAAGAGTGTTAATTTTGCAAGGGCATTTTTGGCTTGGATTTTGCACTATTAAAATATTAATGTCAATCTATTGACATGATTCTCATAATCTGATATTCTTTACCTATGCCAAAGGTTCTAATAATTGACGATGATCCAATAATTGTTGAGATGCTCGAGACTTTTCTGACAGGCGAGGGGTTTAAGGTTTCTACGGCCCCAAATGGAAAGGTAGCTATAGGAATGCTTGAGAATCATAATTTCGATATAATTCTAAGTGATCTCATGATGCCTGAGATGAATGGTTTAGAATTTCTTCAAGAGGCTCTGTCTTTGGGTATTAAAGCTCCGATAATAATTATGACAGCCTACGGGACTATTGCAACTGCTGTGGAAGCAATGAAAGGTGGTGCCTTTGATTACATAACAAAACCCTTTAATCTTAATGAACTTATAATAGTAATTAAAAGAGCATTGAGTATCTCTAAATTACAGATGGAGAATGTATTACTCAAAAGACAACTGAAAAAAAAATATAAATTTGACGGACTTATAGGTGATTCACAAAAGATGCAAGCTATTTTTGAAATGATTGAGAAGATTGCTGATACAGATAGTACAGTTTTAATAACTGGTGAAAGTGGAACTGGTAAAGAACTTATAGCTAAGACTATCCATTTCAATAGTTCAAGATGTAAAAATCCCTTCGTTCCCATTAATTGTGCTGCTATTCCTAAGGATTTGCTTGAATCTGAGCTCTTTGGACATGAAAAAGGTGCTTTCACTGGAGCTATCCATACCCGTATGGGGCGTTTTGAATTGGCGCAGGGCGGAACACTTTTTTTAGACGAGATTGGGGAATTAGATCCTTCTTTGCAAGTCAAACTTTTAAGAGTCTTACAACAGAAAGAGTTTGAGAGGGTAGGGGGGCTAAAGACAATTAAAGTCGATGTTAGGATTATTGCAGCAACAAATAAAGATCTCGAAAAGGCGGTTAAAGAAAGTAAGTTTAGAGAAGATCTATTTTATAGATTAAATGTGATACCCATCCATTTACCTCCTTTAAGGGAAAGAATAGAAGACATTCCCCTCTTACTTGAGCATTTTATAAATCATTTTTGTAAAAAAAGGAATAGAAAACCTTTTACCCTCACACCTGAGGCTTTAAAGTGTTTATTAAGATATGATTGGAAAGGGAATGTGAGGGAACTTGAAAATCTTATAGAAAGACTGTCTATTTTAGTAAATACTGATACTATAACAATAACTGATTTGCCTGAAAGATTTCACCTTCTTGGAGACGTTGAAAGGAAATATCAAGAGCATGAATCTACGTCGTTAAACTATATTCGAGGTATTCAAATACCAGAGGATGGTTGTAATCTGAATAAGATTATCCATGACTTAGAAAGAAATCTTATTTTGAATGCGCTCTCAAAATCGGGAGGAGTTAAAAGCAAAGCAGCTACTCTTCTTGGTCTTAACAGAACAACTCTGATCGAAAAAATGAAAAAGATGGGCATAGACAAGCCATAAAGTAAACATTAAATGTCATAAATATGACATCATATCTGGTTACGAAAAAAATCTGTTTAGCCCTTAAATCATTAAGATTAGCTTTTGAAACATATTTAATAAAAGTTCTGTCATTCTCCCTTAGTGCTCACTTCTCCTATTGAAAGTCAGGCTCACTAACAAAACTCCCACTACTGAAGATTCAATTAATGGCATATTTATTGCTTTTTTCGAAGCATGAAGTTTCTTTTCTGTCTTTTATTATTACAAGTTTTGGTTATCATAAATTATTCAAATGCCTTTGATAAGAGTTCATTACCGTTACCACTTAAAAATGCATTAGAACTAATTGAACAACGAAGAGCAATTGAAGCTTTACACACTCTCTCTACATATACCCCTGATAGTTCTACATTGGCAACATATAATTATCTGCATGCAAGGGCCTATTCTCAAACGGGAGAAATCTATAAGGCTGTAGAATATTATCGATTAGCCTATATATATGCTCAAGATAAAAACTTTAAAGAAAAGATACTTTTCGAGAGAGCAAAGGCCCTTTTAAATAATAAGCACTATGATGAGGCAGCTATATGCTATAAAATTTTTCTTCAACAATTTCCAAATTCCAATTTGAAAGAAGAGGCATATTTGGGCTTTGCTGAATCTCTATATAATTTAGGTCGATTTAATGATGCACTTCTTTTTTATCAAAAGGCAGGGAATTCTCTTAGAGCCCTTTATGGCAAGGCAGATACATTACAAGCAATGGGTAGAGTAAAAGAGGCGCACGAGATATATCTGAACATTGTTAATTACGATAAAGGTTATATGAAGACTCAAATAAATCTATATAATATCGGTGAAAATTTTAGACTCATGAATAAACTCTCCTATGCAAAGGTCTATTTTGCAATGATCAAAGATTACCCTTTTAAATATAAAGCAGATTTATCGAGTGCTTTAATAGCAGTTGCTGAAGGGCGAATGGATCAGGCTGTAAAATTATTAGAGTCTGCTAAACAATCTCCAGATAGAACAGTTAGAAGGAAAGCCCTATTATATCTATCAGAGATATATATAATGATGGGAAAATCACAAGAAGCAAAAAATTTATTAATAGAAATTAGGAATAAGTATCCTTATGGAAAAGATTATGATGAAGCCTTATTAAAACTTGCATCTCTGTATAAAAAAGAGGGTGAAATCTTCGAGGCTGCAAAACTCTTACAAGAGCTTATCTTTAGAAAGACGCCAGATAGAGTCGCATTAAATGAACTTGAGATCTTACTTATTGAGGCAAGAAATAGAAATAATCAAGAATTTTTAAGACTTTGGAAGTCTGTTGGACAGTGGCTGCTCGAACCATCTAGAACAGCCTTTATCTCAAAGATTCTTAGGGATATGAAACCTCTTGGAAAACAGTATTTCGATATTTGCAAATGGCTTATCAAACATGGATCTGAAGATGAAAGAGCCTTTGCTAATCTTTTACTTGCAGAATTTTTTGCTGAAATGGGCGACATTTCAAATTCTCAGAGATATTTACAAAATAGCAAAAAGATGGATGTAAATTTAGACCAATTCAATAGAGTAATGGCAATTGTCTCCTTTCTTAAGGGTGAACAAGACAAATCTCTAATGATGTTGACAAAAATCAGAGAATTAAAGGAAGGGGATATAAAATTATTGATGAAGTTATCAACAGAAACTGCACCTACTTTGCAGAATCTACAGTATTTTGCCAACTACCTAAAAGAAGTTGTCGGAAAATCAGGTGGTGATGCGAAATTAAATATACTACTCGCTGATATTCTTTATAAGCTGGGGAAAAAGATTGATGCCTTGAGTTTTTATAGAAGTGCATTAAATATAAATGAAGGGACTAAAGTTCTCTCTCCCGAGGATATTAATTGGTGTCTATACAGGATTTCAATACTTTCTGATAAAAAAGAGACTTTAGAGGTTCTTAAAAAAGTTAAAGATGGCAAAGATGGAATCAGTAGACTAACTCTATCAAAGGAAAAAGAGAATCTTATTAATGAAAAGTTGAAGGAACTCTTCTAATGAATATATCTCAATTACAAGAAGCTTTTCAAAGTTTTACAAGGGCGTCAAAAAGCATTGAACTGTATTATGAACAGTTACAAAAGAAGATTGACTTTCTTGCATATGAGCTTGAAAGGAAAAACCTTGAACTTAAAAAAGCATTATCGGAATTAGAAAAAACAAAAGACTTTTTGGAAGCTGTCCTATATAGTATAAAGGATGTCGTCATCGTTACAAATGAGGATGATCAGGTAATAATGATTAACAAATCTGCTGAAGAATATCTCAATATAAATTATTCAAATATAAAAGGAAAGACTTTCAAAGAACTAAAACTGAACTTATTAGAAGAAGGTAAAGATACTTTTTTGATCTCTAATGGCAAAAGATTCGTAGTTATTATATCCGATTCATCTGTTATCGATAAAGCTGGAAATGTCAGAGGCAGAGTTTTATTAATCAGAGATATTTCAAAATTGAGGGAACTTGAAATACAAAATGAGAGAAATCAAAGACTAATTGCTATGGGTGAGATGGCAGCTAAGATAGTTCATGAGATTAGAAATCCACTTTGTAGTATTGAATTATATGCCTCTATGCTCCAGAATGAAATCATGGATTTAGAGCAAAAAAGGCTTGCATTAGGTATTTCAAGAAGCATAAGCACTCTAAATAACATACTAACGAATATGTCTATCTTTGCACGCCCCAATAAGCCTGTTCTAAAACCTATAAAACTTAATATCATAATCACTGAATGTATCGAGATGATTTTACCTATGTTGACTTCTTCTAAAACAAAGTTAAAAAGTTCTCTCCTCGACTCCACTATAGAGGGTGATGGAGAACTTCTGAAACAGGTTTTTTTAAATCTAATGATAAATGCAATTCAAGCAAGGCGTGAAGAGGAGAGGCAAGACCTTTTAATAGAAATTAACATGGTCGAAGACGAGCAATATTTTATTGTAGAAATTAAGGATAACGGCATTGGGATAAAAGAGGAAAATTTAGAAAAGATTTTCGATCCATTCTTCACAACTAAGGAGAGTGGCACTGGTTTAGGGTTGTCAATTTCAGCAATGATAATACAATCCCACGGTGGATTTATAAAGGTTTTTAGTGAATATGGTAAAGGCAGTTCTTTTAGCGTCTTTTTAAAAAAGTCTAAATTTCTTTCTTAATTTTTCAAAGGAAGGAAACTTTTTGATCTTATCTTTTTGAGGTAAATATATGTTAATAAAGAAAGAACACATACTCGTCGTCGACGATGATCAACAAATGAGGCAAGCTTTAACGGAAGCTATAAGAAGGCTTGACTATGAAGTTACAGTCTCTGCCAGTGGGAAAGATGCACTTGCAAAGTTGCGCAATCATGACTTTTCCTTAGTAATTACAGATATGAAAATGCCTACCATGTCAGGCCTTGAACTACTCAGGGAAATAAAGCAGTTATCACCTAAATTGCCTGTGTTAGTGATTACAGCCTTTGGTACTATAGAGAACGCCGTAGAGACAATGAAGGAAGGTGCTGTAGATTATCTACTAAAACCCTTTTCTTTCGAAAAGCTCCAAAAGGCAATTGATTCTATAATAAAAAAAGACAAAAGCTTAAAAAGTATCATAACGATAAATAGCGAAATGCAAAAGATTTTAAAACTTGCGGAAAGTCTTGCTGCTACCGATATAACTGTAGTTATTTATGGTGAAAGTGGGACAGGAAAAGAATTGCTGGCAAGATATATTCATAGTTTAAGTAAAAGAAGTCAGATGCAATTCATTGCTGTTAATTGTGCGGCTATCCCAGAAAACCTTTTAGAAGCAGAGTTATTTGGTTATGAAAGAGGTGCATTTACTGGAGCTTTGGATAAAAAGCTTGGCAAGTTTGAACTTGCCAATAATGGCACTCTCCTTCTTGATGAAATTGCAGAGATGCCTCTATCTCTTCAAGCAAAACTGCTTAGGGTGCTTCAAGAAAAGGAGATAGATAGAATAGGTGGTAAAAAGCCGATACCCATAGATGTTAGGGTTATAGTGACGACCAATAAGGAGCTGCAGAAACAGTGTGCAGAAGGTCGTTTTCGAGAAGATCTCTTTTATAGATTGAATGTTTTCCCCATCAAATTACTACCTTTAAGAGAGAGAAAAGAAGATATACCTCTTTTGGCAGAGCATTTTTTGAAGGTTTTTTCTGCTTCTTTCTCTAAAAAGATCAGAGGTTTTAGTACAGAGGCATTGGAATTCCTTAAAAATCAACCATGGTATGGAAATGTAAGAGAATTAGAGAATCTTATTCAAAGAGCAGTCTTTATATGTGAAGGCGAAGAGGTAAGAGTAGATGATTTTCTCTTTGAAGAGAATACCTTTAATAAAAGGGTAAATGGAAAGTTAAAGGATATGGAGAGGGAGCTTATTATAAGAACCTTGAAGGAGGTAAAAGGGAACAAGACGAAAGCAGCAAAGTTGCTTGGTGTTAGTGTCAGGACAATAAGAAATAAACTTAATGAATACAGGCGTGAAAATCCAGCTTTGGCATGAAAATTGTAAATATCCTTTCATAAAGGGGTTAAACAATGGCAGATTTATTTAAAGCTTTAGAAGGTTTACTACACTTTACAAAAATTAGGCATAGTATTATTGCTTCTAATATTGCAAACGTCGATACACCGTCATATAAGGCAAAGGATTTTACATTCCAGACAAACCTTAATCAAGAGATGATCGCTTTAAAAATTACTTCAGAAAAACATATATCAAATACTAATCCCATTATAACCACTGAGCTGAAAGATGAGACAACACAACCCTGGCTCGATAATAATAATGTTGAGCTCGATATGGAGGTTGCTAAAATGACTGAGAATGCTATCTTGTATCACTCTGCAATCAACATATTATCTACAAAGATTCGCATGTTCAAGGGGGCTTTGAGGAGGTAACTATGGATTCATTTGGAGCATTGAAAATAAGTGCTACCGCATTATGGGCTCAAAGACAAAGGATGAATGTAATAGCATCAAATATGGCTAATGTATACTCCACAAGGACTGACCAGGGCGGCCCTTATAGAAGGAAGGATGTAATTTTTACTGCTACCCCTATTGAAGCTAGGATTGGTCAATTGGAAGGCGTTAAAGTGGTAGAAATTATTGAGACAGATGAGCCACTCAAACTAGTCTATGATCCCTCTCATCCTGACGCTAGGGAAGATGGCTATGTAGAGTTGCCAAATATAAATATAATCGAGGAAATGGTAAATATGATGATGTCTTTTAGAGCCTATGAGGCTTCAATTTCTACTTTCAACATTACCAAGGCAATGTTTATGAAAACATTGGAATTAGGGAGGTAATGATGTCTGAAATAAAAATAATAAATAGTGGTGGTCAAGATATTCAGTTTAACTCTATCACAAGAACTCCTAAGCAGTCTTCAAATTTTGACAGACTTATAACAGAAGCCTTAGAGATGCTTTCACAAGTGCAGAATAACACAGAATCGGCTGTTAAAGAGCTTATATCCGCTGGAGATATTACCCATGCAATTTTGATGATGGAAAAGGCTGACATGTCTTTCCAATTAATGATAGAAGTTAGAAATCGATTACTTAATGCCTATGATGAAGTCATGAGGATGCAAGTATAATGGCTTTACTTGAGAACATTAATAATTGGTTAAAGGAGCTTCCATTAACCAAAAAGCTAATGTTTTTAGGGGGCGTTACCCTATCGTTGGCTATTATTGTATTGACAATAATCTTTGTTCAGCAGCCTACTTACCAAGTTCTTTTTTCGAATCTTTCAGATGTCGATGCTGGCTTAATAGTTCAAAAACTTAAAGAACAGAAAATTCCTTATCGATTAGAGGGTAATATTATCAAAGTTCCCCATGACAAAGTTCATGATTTAAGATTGCAGCTTGCTAGCCAAGGACTTCCTCAAGGTGGAGGTATAGGATTTGAACTTTTTGATAAGACAGATCTGTCTACAACAGATTTTATACAGAAGTTAAACTATCGGCGAGCCTTGCAAGGTGAATTATCTAGAACTATAATGGCTTTGCCAGAAATTGAACATTGTAGGGTTCATTTGGCTATTCCAGAAAAGACAGTATTTGCTCGTATTGCAGATAAGCCTAAAGCTTCTGTTTTTGTAAAATTGAAAAGTGGCAAAAGGCTCTCTAAAGCTCAGGTAGATGGCATAGTTCATTTGGTCTCAAACAGTGTTGAAGGGTTGGATCCAAAAGATGTTACAGTCATAGATAGTAAAGGTGAATTGCTGACTTCACCCTCTGATGAGGCAAGTGGTTTGAGCATTTCTCAATTAGAAAGGCAACAGCTAATTGAAAAGGATTTGGAAAACAGAATAGTAAGTATACTTGAACCAGTTGTAGGGAAAAACAAGGTAAGAGCCAAGGTTGCTGTTGCTCTTAACCTTACCAAAATCGAGAAAACTGAAGAAAGATATGACCCCGAAGGGCAAGTAGCTAGGAGCGAGCAGAGGAATATCGAAAAGTCGACAACAGGAACTATTGGAGGAGTTCCAGGGGTTACATCGAATGTTCCTGGTAAAAATCAACCCCAGTCAGCTTCAGTAAAGGGACAGATGGATAAGAAGAATGAGATTATAAATTATGAGATATCAAAAATGACCAGCCATCAAATCACAATACCGGGTGAGATTAAAAGGCTAACAGCTGCCATACTTGTTGATGGTACTTACTCTACACAACAAGATTCAAAAGAAGTCAAGTATGTTCCAAGAACAGAAGAGGAGATTAAACAATTCGAGGAGATGGTGAAGAAGGCTATAGGTTTTATGGCTGAAAGGGGGGATGAAGTCAAGGTAGTTAACATGCCCTTTGAGACTTTGCCAGCGGAAGAAGGTATACCTCCAAAAAGAGAGTTAATTCCCATAATATTAGAAGTAGCTAAATATATCTTACCAATAATTGCCCTTCTTTTATTTTTCCTATTCGTCATTAAACCTCTTATAAAGGTTGCTACCACCCAAAAGATAACTGTAAAACCTCCTTTACCAGAGATATCTCAACCACAAATAGAAGCTGAAAAGACAAAACAAATTACAAATAAAAGCCCTCAAGAGTTGATTACCGAATGGGCTAAGAATAATCCAAAGG
>JAOAEO010000169.1 GCA_026416735.1 Thermodesulfovibrionales bacterium | reverse complement strand
AAAACCAATAAACTCTTTTTTCCATTTTAAGCAAACTTCAACCTTGTATTTAAATATATAAATCTATTATAGTTAAAACAAATTTAGAAAGCAAGGAAAGGCGCACTATTGAATCGATTTAGGTTATAATATATCAATGAAAAGATTTATCTTAGCCATCACAGGTGCCAGTGGTGCCATTATAGGTATAAGGCTTCTTGAAGAACTCCTAAAGACCTCAGAGGTTCACCTTATAATATCTGATACTGCTTCTAAGATCACTCTATCTGAGACAGGCATCGACCTTTCCACTATCGCTGAAGAGACCTTAAGAAAGAAGTTCAATACCGACAGTCTCTTTCATTACGATAATGATCAGCTCTGGGCTCCCATAGCCAGCGGCTCCTTCAAGATCGATGGGATGTTCATAGTACCTTGTTCTATGAAGACCCTTTCAGCCATATCGAACGGTTATGCAGTGAGCCTTGTAGAGAGAGCAGCAGATGTTACAATCAAAGAAAAAAGGCCTTTAGTAATCAGCCCTCGAGAGATGCCTCTTAGCTCCATACACCTTGAGAACATGCTTAAGCTTGCTCGCCTTGGGGTCTGCATCGCCCCTCCCATACCAGCCTTTTATCCAAAACCGGCGACCGTTCAGGAAGTAATAGACTTTCTGGTAGGCAAAATATTAGACTGCATGAAGATAGAAAATGATCTCTTCAAGAGATGGGGAGGGAAGACTTGAAAGGCGTAATTCTCTTAAACATGGGTGGTCCTGACTCTCTCC
>JAOAEO010000168.1:1667-2689 GCA_026416735.1 Thermodesulfovibrionales bacterium | reverse complement strand
GGTCTTACGGGCCCAACTAAAAAACGGTCTTGCGGAAGTATCTCCCGAAAATTTAGTAATAGCCTATGAACCTGTATGGGCGATTGGCACTGGAAAGACGGCTACCACTCAACAGGCTGAAGAAGCTCACAGATTTATTAAAGATTGGCTTTTATCCAAATATGGAAAAGAGGAAGAAAAAATAAGAATCATTTATGGAGGAAGTGTAACCCCTGAAAACATAGACTCTTTAATGGCTTGTGAATCCATAGAAGGTGTTTTAGTAGGAGGGGCAAGTCTTAATGTAGATAGTTTCTCAAGGATAGTAAAATTTAAAAGGAGGATACCTTGACAACTTTATTATTGATCATACATGTTGTAGTCTGTATCATCTTAATTGGCGTCGTTCTTTTACAGGGTGGTAAAGGTGCGGAAATAGGAGCTGCCTTTGGGGGCTCAAGCCAAACCCTTTTTGGTGGTAGAGGAGCAGCAACTTTCCTCAGTAAAGTAACTACCGTTGTTGCAATAATCTTTATGTTGACCTCTTTAACTTTGGCTCTTATCCAAACGAAACGCACAACAACTGTAATTAAAGAGCCATCACCAGCCGTACAAAAAGAGGCAATACCACAACAGTCCGAGCAATCACAAAAGACTTCACCACCTATTAAACAATAGATATTAGGTGAATCTAAGTTATATCTCAATTTTGATACTTATCCTCTTTTTCGGAATATCTTCCTGCGCTAAGGAGCCAGAAATAAAGTATCCTGAAACGATTACTGTCGGTTTTTTGTCAGATGCCAAAAGACTCTTGCCCCTTCTTGCCTCTGATAGTGCTTCTGCAGAAATAAGCGGTCATATTTTCAATGGACTTACTAAATATGATAAAAATATAAATATAACTGGAGAATTGGCTGAATCTTGGCAAATAAGCCCTGATGGGCTGGTTATAACATTCAGGCTTAGAAAAGGTGTTTTATGGCATGATGGTGTTGAGTTTACCTCAGAAGATGTAGTCTNTACCTATCAAAGGGTTACAA
>JAOAEO010000168.1:0-1659 GCA_026416735.1 Thermodesulfovibrionales bacterium | reverse complement strand
CTTAGAAAAGGTGTTTTATGGCATGATGGTGTTGAGTTTACCTCAGAAGATGTAGTCTTTACCTATCAAAGGGTTACAAACCCAAATGTACCAACTCCTTATAGCAGTATTTATGGCCCTATTGATAAGGTAGAAGCTATCGACAGATATACAGTAAGAGTTACCTATAAAGAACCCTATGCTCCAGCTTTAGAATCATGGGGGATGGGTATTCTACCTAAGCATATTCTAAATAATAAAGATTTGACATCACCTGAAGTTAACCGTAATCCAATAGGAACCGGCCCTTACAGATTGAAAGAGTGGGTTACAGGACAAAAGATTGTTCTTGAAGCCTTTGAAAACTACTACGAGAGAAAACCCGGAATTAATAAGTATATTTCGAGAATAATACCCGATCCAGCAACTATGTTTTTAGAATTAAAGTTTGGTGGAATAGATTACATGGCTCTGACCCCCACTCAATACAAACTCCAAGCAAATTCAGAGGCTTTCAAAAGGCATTTCCAAAAATTCCGATATCCCTCTTTTGGTTACACCTATCTTGGGTACAATCACCGCCATCCCCTCTTTTCTGATAAAAGGGTCAGGCAGGCTTTGGCACATGCCATAAACAAAAGAGATATTATATCAGGAGTTCTTTTAGGTTATGGTACACCATGCACAGGTCCATTCCCCCCCGAGTCATGGGCATACAATCCTAATGTTAAAGATTATGAATACGATCCTAAAAAGTCTCTCTCGATTCTCTCTGAGATGGGGTGGAAGATAGATAAAGATGGATGGCTTAAAAAGAATGGTAAAACCTTTACTTTTACTGTTCTGATTAACCAAGGTAACGAAGCAAGGATTAAGACTGCCCAAATAATAAAGGAACAGCTCAAAGAAATAGGGATTAAAATGGATATCAAAGTATTAGAATGGCAAACCCTCCTTCATGAGTTCATCCATAAAAAACGCTTTGAAGCTGTAATAATGGGATGGGCTCTCTCAAGAGATCCTGACATTTATGACATTTGGCATTCTTCTAAGACCAAAGAAGGTGAATTTAACTTCATTTCTTATCGTAATGAAGAGGTAGATAGGCTTTTAATCGAAGGTAGACAGACCTTCGATAGAGAGAAAAGAAAAAAGATCTATCATAGGATTCACGAAATATTAGCAGATGAACAACCATACACTTTTCTGTACGTCCCCGATGCACTTCCAGTTCTGCACAAAAGATTCAAAGGGGTTGAAAAGGCACCTATCGGAATTTGGCATAACTTTATTTATTGGTATGTGCCCAAAAACAGAATAGAGTGGTATAACTAAAGAGAACTTTTTAATCAGGATTGGACATGATCTACAACTTAAACATTCCAATTTCAGAGTTATGGACAAAGGAAATATCTAAAGCTAAGGAGATACAAACAATCTTGAAAAGGTATATCAAAATCATACCTCTTAAGATAGTGCCAAAGGTGATTGCGGCTGTAGATGCAGCCTTTCACCTCGACTATGTTGTGGCTGTAGCTGTCTTTCATAGTTTCCCTGAATTGACCTATTTAGGAGATACCTACGAAGTTGAGAAAGTAAATTTTCCCTATATCCCTGGTCTTCTCTGTTTCAGAGAGGGGCCTACTATTATTAAAGCCCTTACAAAAGGAAAGTTGAATC
>JAOAEO010000167.1 GCA_026416735.1 Thermodesulfovibrionales bacterium | reverse complement strand
CCTTGGAGGAGGGGACTTGAAGATAAACCTGTCTTTGCCATAATTCCAAAATAGAGTCACCGTTGCCTTAAGCCAATCTCTGAATAGATGTGATAGTCCAATTTCATAATGATTAATCAACTCAGGCTTAAGGCTCTTCCATTTAGCCCCCTGATTCCACATCTTTGTATATTGGAAAACAGCATACACACCGGGGAGATTGAATCCCCTTGCATATCGAGCATGAAGCTCTGTATCCTTATACCTCATAACAATTCCGCTCTGCCAACCTATATCATCATCAAATTCCTTGCTCATGTTATAGCGGACACCAACAGAAGGAATAATCTGTATGTTTTGAGTTTCAAAAGTATGGCTTATGGAGGCATAGGGGGCTGAGTTATAAAAGTATGTTTTATCCAGTGAGGTTATTCTTGTCGGTCTGATTTCCTGAAATGAACCGCCGTATCTCAAATAATCATATCCTGCCGTAAGCTCTCCACCCTTCCAGAGGGAGAATCTCTCTTCAACCTTTAATCCCCATGTCTTCCAGTCAGTATTGCTAAAAAAGGCATGTTGAGCGGAGGTGTCATACTGCCTCCAACGGACAGCACCCTCTTCAAAATATAGTTTTATAAATCCTTTGGCATTTTGATAATTATTAGAAGCTGTAAGATCAAAGGCGGTTGATCTTGATGCAAACCGTGGTATTACAGGAGGCAATGGGCGATTCACTACACCGGGGTCCTGTGCCCAGTTATCAGTATAGAGGGCGGTTAGGGTGACATCCCACTCTTTTGAGAGTTCTCTTCCTACCCTTACAAAATAGTTTTGCAACTCCCCATCAGCGTTTTTTCTATGTCCATCGGATTTCTTATAATCTGCAATTAAATAATAATCCCAACCGTCCTTTTTACCTCCATGATTGATATAGCTTATCAGCGTATTATGTTCACCATAGGTCAAACCAGCCCTTGTTTCAAAGCCATCTGTGGTCTTACGCTTCGTAATTAAATTTACCGCTCCATAAGACATATTACCAAGAGTTACAGGCTGAGGATTCTTATAAATCTCAATTCTTTCAACATTATCAATGCTTAAAAGATCCATTAGGGGATGTGTAAATATCCCTTGAAAAACTGGTCTTCCATCAATTAAGGTTTGAATCTCTGCACCTGGCCTTTCTGCTCCCATCCCTCTGATATAGATAGCCCCACCTGCTGCACCGCCATAGCTTCCTACAAGGTTATATCTCGTTATAGTTATGCCTGGTACCCTGCGCAGGGCTGATGGAAGGTCAAAGGCATTCATCGCCTCAATCTGTTTATCCGTTACCGTTGTGATCTGGACAGCCTGATTGGTAACCCTAATATCCTCAATGATTGGCGATGAGACAACCTCAAGCTCTTGCAGTTGAGATTCCTGAGCCGTAGCCTGAGTCAAAAGCAAAAAAGACAAGACAATAAGACAAAACAAAAATTTCCTCTCCATAAATATCCCCCAAAATGTTTTATAAATAACCTTCTAAACTTTTTTTAACCCAGATTTTTCATTAGAGTTTTAATTTTGCAACATTCCTTCTTGTACTTCTGCTTGTCCAGAATCTATCTTCCAATTCTAAGAACTAAAAAATATTTTCACTGAGAAGGCACGACGTAACCATTTAATTTTTAGCTGATTTCATAAGAATTCTTTTTTATCCAATGACGATTTAGGGTTTAATCTCCTATCAATACTATCTTGTGCTTTAAAAGTGAAATTTCTTTTACCACTCCTTGAAATATTTTCTCTTCGCCCCAAAAATTTCGTAGATAGATTTTGCCATCTTCCTCTGGTCTCAATATATCTATTGCTTCAAGAAAAAGTATTTCCTCACCATCTTGATAAATAAAAGCGTTAGATTCACACATAAGCACCTCCACAATAATTAATTCTTTATATTTCCAAATAATCTTTGGAGAAGGGCGAGGCAAATGGGGAGAGGGACCACTTCCTCGCCCTTCTCACCTTAATCAGGAGGTGATTAAGGACAAGACATTTTTTATGACCTATAGACATTCTCCAATTAAAATTTCAGTAAAACTTTAAATCTTCCTTTTATATATGCTGCTTAAAAAATCTTCTATTTGATAAAAACCCCCTCCAAAAATATCTTCTCTCTCCTGCCTGTTTTGTGCATCCTCTGCACAGGCGGGGAGCAGGCAGGAGAGATTCAGGGGGGTGAGGAAGTGACTTTGTCATCTTTTTACACAGTAAATATCTTCCTAAAATTACCGATAGAATGACAAAAGACTGTAAAAAGGAAGAAATGCCAAAACAAGTATGGCATGACAGGGTTAGCATCCAAACATTAATTGTTGTCATTTTGAACCTTTTTCAAAATCTCTATTGGCAATTTTGGAAGTTTTAGACCTCTTGATATTTTTGAGCAATCTGTCCTTAGATCCTCTCAAAGAAAACAAAAAAGCCATGAAAACCGTGCTTTCTTAGCACATGCCTTCATGGCTTTAAGATTCTATAATTTATGTCTTAAGCTTTCTTAGTCTCTGCTTTTCACAAGCAATAATTTACAATAAACTAAAATAAACCATGTAATTATAAAAAGTCAAGATTCCGCCTTTCCTCAAAAATAATCTCTCTGAAACTATATTGTTTCCTCATAATTGACAAAAGGGGCAACCATTCTTTAAACCTTTATGTCTCAAAGAAAAAT
>JAOAEO010000166.1 GCA_026416735.1 Thermodesulfovibrionales bacterium | reverse complement strand
GAAAAGATAGAGGGCTTTACTTTTAAAGATGTCAGCCTCTACAGCAGACAGACTTTTAAAGCATTACAGAGACCGATTGAAGCTAAAGAGGCGATACAAGGGTAATCCTTTTAGCAGTAATCTTAAGAAATCCATTAAACTCTTACAGCCACAGAAATCTCAACTGGATGGACAGAACTAAGACCAATAAGGAATAAAGCAATGGTATGGACACGGGCAGCTCTTGAGGATATTATAAAGGTAATGCCGATACCTGTAAAGAAGATTCACAGTGACAATGGGACAGAATTTATAAACAGGGACTTATCAATAAAATTGTATCTACTCTGAGAATCTAATATTGAACAGTTGTTTAATCTTATAGAGTACCTCCTCTGTTGCAGGCCAGTTATTTCTTTCATCTTCCCTCTTTTATCCTGTTCACTACTACATAAATTGATACTTCCGTAGTCTTACCACTCTGAAAATATCCTCCATTATTTATTCTTAATGTTTCAAGTCTGCTGTTTACAATCCTTCACTATATTTATCGTACTTATATATATGTTTTCTTATGCTTCTGGACACTTCTTATAGACAAAATATCTCTCTTTGTTACAAATAAGCATCTTTATATAGGCTAGATATTTCTGCTGAGGGCGGCTACAGAGAAGTTCAAACTATTTTAATGCTTCATAATAATCATCAATCAGCTTTATTTTTGCTAAAAGGAGTCGAATTCTTAGGCTACCTTCCTTTGCTATGTTTCTGAAATTATTCCCTTCTTTTGTGTTATTATGTTTGTTGTCCTTTGCTATATGTCTTTACCTAGAGTATACCCGTAAAAGAGACACAATTTTATTTTAACCTCCCATTGAGGAGCTTCAGACAGATTTAGATGAATGGGTAAGACAGTATAATGAAGAAAGGCCACATAGTGGTAAGTATTGTTATGGGAAAACGCCGATGCAAACATTCAAAGATACGGTTTGTCTTGGAATAGATTATAATCCTATAACAGAGGTATGAAAAACAGAAATGTCAGACAAAGTTTTGACTAATATAACTTAATACAGATTAAAAATCTTAAGCTATTCCAAATTTACTTTTATTTTCTTGCCACCACATTTTCCATTTGTGATATTTGATACCAAAATTCTGACCGGTTATTTCCTCTAATGCCCTTTTTGCTTCATTTCTGACATCTGAATTTTTATCATCTTCAAGCACTTGTATGAGGGGTTCAATAGCTCTGGGATCTTTCATATATTTAAGAGCCCTCGCTGCTTCTAAACGAACACGGGAATATTTATCATTCAATAATGAGAGAATATGTTCTACTGTCTCTCTATCTCCTATTACCCCTAAAGCGAAGGCTATTGCTTGTCGGACATTTGGGTCGTCATCTTTTATGAATGAAATGAAATTCTTAGCTGCTATTTTCGCTTCTTCGGTATCACGCCATTTTGGATTTATTTGACCTAAAGCATTCTCTGCAGCATAACCAACAACTAAATCTATATCTTTTAAAGCCTGTAATAGAAAATTAATAGCTCTTTTATCTCCTATTTCTCCAAGTGCAAACACTATTGCTTCACGGACATTCGGTTCAGAATCATTCGGATCAGAATTTTGAAAAGCTTGAATAAGAGGTTCAACTGCTCTAACATCTCCTATTTCCCCAAGCATAAAAGCAGATTCTGCAACGATTTCAGGATCTTCATGATTTAAAGCTTTTATAAGGGGTTCAACTGCTTGCTTCCCAAAATCTTCAATTATTTGTCTAGCTAATTCTTTATTATTAATGTATTTATCGTTTAGTACAGAAATTATATGTTCTAAAACTTGGATATCTTTAATTTCTTGAAGAATTTCTCCAAGTGCCCAAATCGCGGCACCTCTAACATCAGCATTTTCATTACTTAAAAGTTGAATTAAATATTTTATCGCCCTTCTTTCTTTCATGTTTCCAAGAACTTCTGCTGCTATAATACAGATACTTGAATTTTTATCCTGAAGATCTAAAATAAAAGGTTCTTTGATTTTGCCGTCATTTATATCTCTAAGTGCACAGATTGCGTCAAATCTTATTCTGTCATCCTTATGATTCAATGCTTTGATTAAACCTTCCACATCTCTATTTCTTTTCATATTTTCTATATTGGGCTTTGAAAACCACATGGCAAACCTCCCTTCTTGTCAAATAAAATTAATGGCACTTCATTAAAATTATATATGATTTTTTAGACAAAATCAACTTGATGAATTACTCACAAAAAATCCAATTGAAAAGTAAATGTTGACTCAAATAATAAATCTGAACAGAAACATAAGGCACAAAGCTTAAGAAATGGGATTAATGATTAAAAAAAATCTATAAATGAAGAAATTACAACGGGTATTAAAAGACAAACAAGAAACAAAGGGTTATTATTCCTGTATTATTTTATAAAAACTTTTAGAAGAGATTTTATTGAAAGAGGCAATAAGAAAATATTTCAGGAAAAACAACTGTAAGGAAGAGAAATTGTGTTATGCTTATATTTAGAATTTTATGTGAGGCAAAGTGCCTTTAAATTAAAAAAATTGAGGTGAGGTATGAGAACAAGAATTTGTCATGAAATGCCAAAGGAAGTATGCGAAATAGAGGGAATTAAGTGGTATGGTGCTAATATCTATACATTTCCCAATGATAAAGAAGGACTCATAATTAGTCTCGCAGGAT
>JAOAEO010000165.1:1868-2774 GCA_026416735.1 Thermodesulfovibrionales bacterium | reverse complement strand
TCATAGAGCGTTACTATTCCTGCCGATATCCTTCCTTCTTTAAGCCTCCTCTTACCTCCTCTAATATGCAACCTTGACCTAAGTAAAAGACCTTCTTCAGGGCTATAATCACTCTCTCTCATATAAGGGGCATGTGGCATTACTACCTCACTATAAATTTCTTAAAGTTTAAACTGCTTTCACTTCAATAATAGATTTAAGGAATAATTTATCTCATCGTAATAAATGTATGTTGCCTAATCTTACCCTTTTTAATCCCTCTTCTTTTGCTACCTTGAGAAATTTTTCAGCATCCACTTTTTTAGTTAAAGGCATATCAGACATATAGAAATGGGGATAAAAAGCTAGAAGGCTATAGGGAATTTCAGGATTCAATGAAGCAATAAATTTAGCAATCGACCTTATTTCTTCCTCATCTATGTATCCAGGTATTAATAGCGTACTTGCGATGAGCAGAGGAGGTATTTCCCTCTTCTTTATGTATTCGCTAATCTTGCTAAAATTAGCAATCGTTCTTTTATTAGTTATACCTGTTAAAACTCTATGGAGATTGTCATCCCATGCTTTAAGATCAAATTTTATACATCCCCCTGAATTTAGAGAGATCTGAATAATTTCACTAAGTAAAGTCTCATTCATACAACCATTTGTCTCAAAGCAAATTCTCAATATTTTATCCCTATTTTCTTCGATAGCAAGACGAGAAGCCTTTAGAACAAAGGGCATTTGAGGTATCGGGTCTCCACCAAAATAACAAATACAGGAAGTTGTTCTGTTTATAGAGGATATTAACTGAGATAGGGAAACCGTATCGGGTTTGAAAGTCCCTTTTTTGAAATGCCAGTTTTGACAGAAAAGACAATTAAAGGAGCAAGCGTGAAAGAATACCGCAAGATTAAAAAAGCC
>JAOAEO010000165.1:0-1858 GCA_026416735.1 Thermodesulfovibrionales bacterium | reverse complement strand
TTTTTGAAATGCCAGTTTTGACAGAAAAGACAATTAAAGGAGCAAGCGTGAAAGAATACCGCAAGATTAAAAAAGCCATATTCAGCACCTCTAGAGTAAGCATACTTAGGATAGCCAGCGCCCGTTCCTCCAGGGCATACCCAATCTCCAACACAATTGGTAGGCAGAGGGTCGTGATACCATGACAGTTTTCCATTCTCTGGAGAGACACCTTCAAGTTTACCTCCACTATTACGCCTAACACCACAATAACCAACACCATCTTCAGGGATGTGACATTCATTTACACATAAGTTACAGGGGATACCATTAATGGCTTTAGGAGGTTCCACTGGCAAACCAAAGGCAATTCTGCTTTTCCGATGTGCTTCAGAAGTAATAGAGAGCGCTCTTTCAGGTTCATTTCTTATACATTGGAGACAAACTCCAATTTCTCTTGAAATATTTTTATTAACAATATTGCATATTTTGCACTCAGGCATTGGTATTTTACTCTATAAATCTTTCTTAGAAATTTAATGAAGTCATAGATATTTTAAAGGAAAGTCTTATTTCCTTTCAAAGTTCTCTTACAATCTTTCTTTAAGTTATAATCAATAAGTAGTAGTAAATTGAAATTGTAAATCTTTATTCATTATTTTGAAAAGAGCTATAATTTATTCAATTATATTGCATCTTCTTCTATTTTCTTTTACCTTTTTTGTCAAAGAACCCAAAAAGGGAGAGCCAAAGAGGGATTTTTTCTATGCTAAAATAGTGAAACCAGAAGAGGCTTATAAATCACTCAAAGGAGAAGCCACATTACAGCATAGAAACTCAAGACCTCCATACAATGAATCCTTTTCAACTACTAATCTCAAAGCTCCATACCCCAAAATAAGTAAAAAAGGCACGAAAAATTTTATCCCTAAATCAGATAATCTACAAGCTTTATCCCCATATTCCTTAGATAAATTAGATAAAGCAGTCAAGCAACCACCTTTGGCAGATTCTTTACTTACTAAAAAGGAATCTCCGGCCATTGATGATTCAAAGAAAAAAAAATTTGAAGATTCTATTGGTGGTAGGCTTTTTGATAAAGAGATAATCGGTAAGCTTGCCCATAAAAGCGAAGAGGATAATCAGGAGAGCTCCATCACCTTTAGTACAAAGGAATTTAGATATCAAAGTTATATGGAGAGACTGAAGGAAAAGATTGAGCGGATCTGGAAATACCCCGGAGAGGCAGCCGAAAGAGGTATATATGGAGATCTCTATATAAGGTTCACTATCCTTAAGAATGGACGGCTCGGAGCTGTAGAGTTATTAAGAACATCTGGTTATAAAATTCTAGATGATGCAGCTCTTAAAGCCTTAAGAGATGCCGAGCCTTATTGGCCTTTACCAGATGAATGGGATAGAGAGGGACTTACAATCACAGGACATTTTATTTATACCTATTATGGTGGTTATATCAGGTGATATCAAAACTTGATACCATCCAATCTTAGAAGTCCAGCTTCTAATGCCATCTTAATAGCTTCTTTGTATTCTTTATTGGTAATCCGTCTATTTAATTCTGGGTAATCATAAGCTTTGTAACATGGTCTGTACTGATCCATAATATTTACATATGTGTTTTTTGAAATCTCAGAGGCAATGAAACTAACAAAATCCTTGGTGCCAGCAATGTCATTGGGCAGAACGAGATGTCTTATCAGAAGGCCCCTTCGTGCAATGCCATGCTCAATAATGAGATCTCCAACCTGTCTATGCATCTCCTTTATGGCAGCTTTAGCAATCTCTGGGTAATCCTTTGCTTTTGAATATTTAAGACCCTTTTCGGGGTCTGAATATTTATAGTCTGGCATATAAATAT
>JAOAEO010000164.1 GCA_026416735.1 Thermodesulfovibrionales bacterium | reverse complement strand
CCAAATTACCTTCTGTCGATGAGATCCTCAAGTCTAAAAGGGGGTTAGTATGGCAATCTAATTATCACAGAGAGTATGTCGTAAAAGTCATTAGAGAAGTTTTGGAGGAAGTAAGAAGCCAAATATTAGAAGGTGACTCAATAGAAATTGATGATGCCATAATTTATGAAAGAGTTGATAGGAGACTACAAAAACTTAGTTCCTTTAACTTGATACCAGTTATTAATGCTACTGGTGTTGTCATTCATACAAACTTAGGTAGATCTATTTTGTCCAAAGGTATAATGGAGCATGTAAAGGAAATTGCTTGTAACTATTCAAATCTTGAATATGATTTAGAGAGAGGAGTTAGGGGGAAGAGATATTCTCACATACAAAATTCTCTTTCACTCATAACAGGAGCTGAAAGCAGTCTCATAGTAAACAATAATGCCGCGGCTGTATTTATCTGTTTAAACACTTTGGCAAGAGGAAAAGAAGTCATAGTATCGAGGGGAGAATTGGTAGAGATAGGTGGATCTTTTAGAATCCCAGATATAATGAGTTGTAGCGGTGCTATTCTTAAGGAGGTTGGTACAACCAATAAGACACATCTTTACGATTATGAGAGAGCGATTAATGAAAATACAGCACTCTTATTGAAGGTGCATCAATCAAATTTTAAGATAAGCGGCTTTACCGAATTACCATCCGTAGAGGATGTTGTGCAGATTGGAAATAAATATAATATACCCGTTATGTTTGATTTAGGAAGTGGCTGTCTTATTGACTTAAAACCCTATGGTATTCATATAGAGCCTATGGTAAAAGATATCCTTAAAGCTGGAGTTGCTGTTGTCACCTTTAGTGGGGATAAACTGCTTGGTGGACCACAAGGTGGTATAATCGCTGGAAAAGCCGATTTGATTGAGAGGATTTCTAAAAATCCTTTCATGAGAGTTATTAGAGTCGATAAGATAACCTTATCAGCTTTTGAGGTGATTTTAAAATTGTACCTCCATGAAAGGAAGGCAAAGGAAGAAATACCTACTTTAAGGATGATATTAGAGGACAAAAAAACAATTAGAAAGAGGGCCCAAAGATTAATGGCAAAACTTAAAGGATTTTCTATAAAGGAAGCGGAGTTTAAAATTGTCGATGACTATTCTGAAGCAGGAGGTGGTTCCTTACCCGGACTTTATTTTGAAACTTGCGTGGTTTCGATCAAGCCCTATAAAGTTTCTGTTAATTCGCTTGAAGAAAGACTGAGAAGAAGCATTCCCCCAGTAATAGCAAGGATTAAAGCAGACAGATTGATCTTAGATATGAGGACTGTTCAGAATAGAGAGATAGATATACTCGCAAAAAATCTTATGGAGTCTTTAAAAATGTAAGTTCAAATAATATCAATGATAATTTTATAATATATTCTCCAATTTACCGCTAAAATTTAACTGGGATATAATAGTATTATTGTAGTACCCATGTTATTATATAAAGAAATTAGAGTTTTGTATATTAAATTTCCAGCTCCTATAAATGCCTTTTCTCTCAAGGTTATTAAAGTACTGTGGGAACTACCGAAAGAAATTCCTATAAGTTTTATAGATATATACAAAAACGAAATCTTTGTTCACACCGAAGCTGAATTTACACAGAGAAATTGGGATGCCTCTGTGGGATATATGAGAATGATGCTTCAATTATTTAATAAAAAATCTGGTTTTATCGTTATTAGAAAAATCTCAGCTTCAAGAAGCCATCTTAAAACAAGATTAGAAAGCTATAAGGTCACAACGAGAGGGGTATATCTTTCTGAACTTCCTAATTCACCAGAATTGATTGAAGATGCTCTTAGATTCTCAGGTAGAAATAAAAGGTTGCAGTTTGATGATTTTATTGCAAATATTATAGGGAGAACCGATAATACAAATTAAGAGTTCCCAGTGAGTGAAGATATTAAAAAAGGAGTAAATTATTTATCCCAAAAGAAAATATCCCCTGAAGAGAGATTAATCTTTGCCTTAGATGTCCCCACAGAAAGGGATGCTCGTACCTTAGTTGAAAGACTTGGGGATGCTGTAAGCTTTTATAAGATTGGTTTAGAGCTTTTCATGTCTGGCGCATACTTTAGTTTGATAGATTGGCTTGTAAGAGAAAAAAGAAAAAAAGTATTTGCTGATCTGAAGTTTTTTGATGTTCCAGAGACAGTTCGTTCAGCAATAAAGCAGTTACACAACAAAGGTATAACTTTTACAACTGTCCATGGAAACGACTCAATCTTAGAGGCAGCTGTAAAAGAAAAAGGAGATTTAAAGATTCTCTCTGTAACAGTTCTTACCTCTTTAGATCAGAAGGATATTGAAGATCTCGGTTTTAAAGTAGATATCAAAAGACTTGTGCTTTCCAGAGCAAAAAGATCATTAGAAATAGGATGCGATGGTGTTATTTCTTCTGGATTAGAAGCTTCTGAATTAAGAAAATCTCTGGGTGACAATTTTTTGATCATATCGCCTGGTATCAGACCTATCTTGAATAGATCAATGGATGACCAGAAGAGGACTGTTGATGTTGAAGAAGCATTTCTTAACGGAGCTGACTATATTGTGGTTGGTAGGCCTATAAGAATAGCTCCCGATCCCCGTTTAGCTGCAGAAAATATTCAGCAGAGAATAAGAAGGCTTTTTACATAAAAGCCTCAAGGAGTTGTACTGCCCATTTGGCAGTTCTACCTCTTAAGAGAATTTCATGCCTAAACTATTTCTTTCCTATATCACATGTTCCCCTATAAAAAGATGATTTTATTGCTATAACTTATTGAAGTTATTC
>JAOAEO010000163.1 GCA_026416735.1 Thermodesulfovibrionales bacterium | reverse complement strand
CTGTGACATTTATGGAAGCTCAGAGGCTGGCTGATAGGTATACATAGACTTTTTAATTTTAAAGAGGCTTTCTACCTTATTCTCATGAAGCAAGATAGAGTATAATGTCTTTTGCTTATTCATATTAACGATTAACTGCCTTAAGGCTAAAGGAGGTTTGTAGTAATGTCCATTGAAAGACTAATGTATATCATTAGCTTTGTCGTAGTGTTGGGAATGGTTTTACTCTTCTCCTTCTTTTATTATTTAAAGAAAACTCAAAGAACACGCGTAGAGGAACTGGTCGAAAAAAGAATTGAATTTCTGATTTTGCTTGAGGAAATGAGAGCAAATGGTTTACAAATGATGGCTGCTTTAAGAAAAGTCATCCTGACATCAGAAGATGAGAAAGCAAAAAGGAATTATCATGAATACTTTGATAAGTTTTTCAAAGTAGCTCAAAAGGCTGAAGGGTTAGTTTGAACGAAGCCAAGGCAGACCTAAAGAAGGTCAAGATATGATGAAGGATATCTTTCAACAGATGAAAGAGATTCAGGTCCTCGTAGAACAAAATAAAAGGGATTTTGCCATTAAAAGGTCTGATATGGTTACAGAGGCATGGGAGAAACCTCAGAGACAGTATAATCCTTAAACATCTCGAGAGAAAAGACTGAAGTAAAAAATTAAAAGAAGATATGTTCTCTACACTGGAGCAGGGTCTAATCTTTCTTGTCGCCCTTTTTATCGTTTTACTAATAGTTATAAACTCATTCTTATTTACTACAATACACGCTATACGAGCTTTGCCAGACATGGCTGAGAAGCTCCAAGAAGTGGCGGTAGACCAAACGAATCTTTTAACCCTTAACGCCGCTATTGAAGCGGCAAGGGCATGAGAGAAGGGAAAGGGCTTTGCTGTGTAGTGGCCGATGAAGTTAGAAAACTTGCTGAAAAGACTATAGAGGCTACAGAACAGATAGCCAATAAGATCTCGTCTGTTCAATCAGAATCACGTGATTCAATCAAAAATATAGATAAAACAGTGAAAGAAGTAGCAGAAGCCCTTCATGCTTTGAATGATGTGAAAAATACATTAAATAAACTCTCTGTAAGTTCTGATAAAGTGAGAGACCAAGTTATTCAAATGGCAACTGCCACAGAGGAGCAATCATCAGCTTCTGAGATGATCACACATTCTGCAGAGCATTCAAGTACTATTGCATCAGAGGTTAAAAAGACTACCGACACCCTATCTGGAGAGGTCAATAGTATGAGCAGGGTAGTTAAAAGATTATCAGGAGCTATTGAAGGAGTTGTAGTTTAACCTTAAATATAAAAAGAATCTTGAGCATTAAATCTTACTGCATGGTCTTGATATAGTGGTTAAAAAGAACCATCCATCTTTTGATGGCATAAATAAATTTATAATGAGCTTAAGTTAAGATTTTGCACCAATGGATGATCCAATTAAAGACTGGGGTTTAAACAGAATAGTTCAAACAAAGCTTCTATCCTTTTAACAATAGTATGTGTAATATCTCTTACAAAAGCAAGATCAAAAGACAGATGGTTAAATACTCAGATCTCTGATTTATCTGCTGACTTTCAATTCTATCCAAAGTTAATAGATGAGTATGTCATAAGGTGCCATCTCCATGAAGTAGCATTAGTTTCTTAAGTTTGTATAAGATTATATCACAGGGTTACCTATCTTATGGATAAATCTAAAAAAGAGAATGATGTATGTTAACCTCCATCGACTAATTAACCATGGGAGAGATCCAAAATTTAAAATAGACATTCACTGAACCTGGTTCTTACTCTATCTTAACACTATAGCCTTTAAAATCTTCTGTGTGCATTATTTTTTCCTCTAATCCCTCTGGGTTAAACCTGCCATATGCCATTGAGTCATCATATAAGCGGATAAATTTTTTGGTGCTATCCAACTCAAACTTTCCACCACCTATAATAGACCAAGAAGGGTCGTAGATTTCATAAGCCTTTTTTGCTGAATTGTATGAACCGCTAAGTCCTTGCTCTAAACAGAATTTTTCAACAATATCTGCATGGTATTTGGTGAAGTCCTTTGGGGAGAGAAGGAGATACTCCGTTTCTTCATGTCTTATCTGGACAAACTTACCTGAATATTTATCAGGAACATCTGTCCCTATAACATTTTGAAAATAGTTCTTTGAGTAATCTACTATGACTGTTTTCATAAATTTCCTTTGAATTTCCTTAGATTATCACTGAATTATCTTTAAAAAAACTAATGCACTGACTGGAGTTGGCACCGAGCCACTTATGACGCACGTATTCTTAGAGGTAGCTCCTGATTTTGGTCTCCATTCTTTGCCATTAAATAGCCATGTATTTTTAGAGTTGGCACCTGCTTTTGGTCTCAGCTCCTTACCATCCCAAATATATGTATTAGAAGGTTTAGCTCCAATCTTGGGCTTTAGCTCCCTACCGTCCCAGATAAAAGTGTTTTTAGAGGTAGCACCTGCCTTCAGTCTTAGTTCTTTTCCATCAAAAATCCAAGTGCTTTGTGGTTTTGCATCTGATTTGCTTTTTAACTTCTTGCCATCCCAAATGTATGTATTTTTAAGCGTTGCACCCGATTTAGGCTTAATTTCTCCTAATGCAGAGCCATAAGCATCAAGTGCAAAAGGGATAAAGAAAATCAATAAGATTAAGACTTTTAGAAACTTGTTTGTTAGTAACATAAAAAATCTCAAGGATATTCACTCCTTCTTACATATTAAATCACAATTCCCAATGCTTAGAGCAAAGGGACAAAGGAGATTATTAACCTTGATCAGCTTTTTTTTATTGGAATCTGTCGTATAAGCTGCGATTGAATATTTATAATTGCCGCAGTAGTTTGTAATCCAATGGGAATTATAA
>JAOAEO010000162.1 GCA_026416735.1 Thermodesulfovibrionales bacterium | reverse complement strand
ATCCAGGAGCCCCTACCTTAAGACCATTCATGGTAGTCAAGAAAGGATTAGATTGGCTTTCTGCAGAAAGGAATCCATACTATTGGAAGATAGATATAGTGGGAAATCAACTACCGTATATTGACAAGGTGTTTGTTTCTACAGCATCAAGTAAAGAAGTTGCTAATATGAAGTTGATTTCTGGGGAAATAGATATTGCACAACAGAATACATCAATGGCTGACTATACGCTTTATATGGAGAATAGAGAAAAGGGAGGATATAGAGTTCTTCTCTGGCAGTCCCTGTTAGGTACTGATGTATGTTATCAGCTAAATCTAACCTATAAAGAGGACCCTATTATAAGAGAAATATTTAGAGATGTCAGATGAGATTTAAAGGAGAATGTACTTGGTGTCCAGGTTGGGCTCAGTGGTACAACTCTGAAGGAAAGGCGGGAGAGGAACCACCTAAAGAGGTTAAAAGATTGTTAACTTTATATGAGAGGATGCAAGAAGTATTAAGCGAAAAGGAAAGAATAAGGTTAGGAAAAGAGATACTAAAGTCTAATGCAGAAAATCTGTGGACTATTGGAACCGTAGGGCTTGTTCCACATCCGGTTGTTGTAAGGAATAATCTAAGGAATATACCAGAAAAAGGTTATTGGGGATGGGATTTAATGAGACTTAATGCTTATCATCCTGAACAATTCTTCTTTAAAAATAAGTAATCTATATTATCTATTTGGGCAGTGCATAAAAGCACTGCCCTATATTTTAATAGGACATGTATCTTGCCTGTCTATTAAAAATAGAATCTATATTGTAGCTATCAACAAATTCTTCAACAATTATTAAAATTAAGAATTTTTATAAATATTGAGTAGTGTGATATATTATAAACAAGGTATTTTATTATTTTTTTATTTTGGAGGTGCGTATGAGTAATAAACCTCTTTTTATAGTTTTATTGCTATGTCTTGTTAATCTCCCTCTTACTGGCTTTGCACAGATAACTTGGGAAAAGACTTTCGGAGGCACTGACTGGGATATAGGATGTTTTATAACAGAAACTCCAGACCAATGTTACATTATTGGCGGAGAGACTAAGTCTTTCGGCTCAGGGGGTGACATTTACGCTCTAAAGATTGATAAGGCAGGGAATGTCTTATGGGAAAAATACTTTGGAGAAGAAGATTATGAGTATGGGGAAGCCATTGCAAAAACTCTAGATGAAAACTTTGTAATCATTGGAAATACGTATTACGGTGAAGAAAATCCAATAGAAGATGCCTATGTAATAAAGGTAGATGCTTCTGGTAATTTACTCTGGAAAAAGAGATTTGGGGGTAAAGGTTGTGAGCAGGTATTCTCTGTCAAACAAACTTCAGATAATGGATGTATTATGTGTGGAGGAACTACCTCTTTTTCGGAGGATTTTAATATCTATGTGATAAGACTAGATAAAGATGGGGAAATTATTTGGGAAAAGGCTTTTGGGAGTGAAGAGGAAGAGGTAGGAACGTCAATACTTTCACTTACTAATGATAGTTTCATTGTATTGGCTTATAGAGGACCAGAAGAGAGTAGAGATATCTATTTACTAAAACTTGATAGGGATGGAAATGTTATATTGGAAAAGACTATTGATATTGATACTTCCATATTCCCACTCTCTATAGATAAAACATCTGATGGTGGATATGTAATCTCTGGTTATAAAGGTATTTTGGGCGAAAATTGTCTTTATGTAGCAAAGATTAATGCTGAAGGCGACTTGATATGGGATGCCACATTTGAAGGAGGCATAGCACGTTCTATAAAGGAAGCTACAGATGGGAACTATATAGTAGCAGGAACGATCTATACATCGGAAGGTAGAGGAAACGATGTATGCCTACTTAAATTGGATAACTCTGGAAATCTAATTTGGGAAAAGACTTACGGTGGGAACGATGATGATTTAGGATTGGCTCTTCAACTACTTCCAGATGGCGGATACATCATAGTTGGACAGACCCTCTCTTTTGGTAAAGGAGAATCGGACGTTTATGTCTTAAAGGTTGATGCTGAGGGGAATTTACAGAAGGAATAAAAGATACAATTACATAAAATTTGCATATATAGAAAGACATAGTTTACTTGAAATTGCGATAAAATTAATATTAAAACTTAGTAATAGAGGGACATCTTTTGACCCTCAAATGTTGTAAAATCCTCCTCGTAAGGATAAAAAATTTATAAAGGAGGATGATGCAAGGTGAAAATACGTACAGTTTGTAAGGTATCTTTTCTGACAGTCCTTTTGATCCTATCTGTGTTGTTCCTGCAAGGTTGTGATCTCTTGCTTTCGCCAGAGGTTTATGTGAGTGATTTAATAGACCTAAAAGAAGGGACAAGTACTTTAATTTCCGTACCTACAATTATAAAACTACAGGTAATCTCCAAGGATTCCTATACAGAAAATAGAGACAGAATAACAATGATACTACAAGATTACTTTGGAAGGGTCAGTAGAGTTTCTTATGAAGAAGACGGATTCAATAGCTATTATGTAGCTCAAGTAAATCTTCCAGTAGTAAAAGATCAAAAGTTAGAAAAAGGGCTTAGTTATGCTATGTTCTTGATAAATGTTCTAGAAGATAAAGAAGGGATAAAACTTGCCTTAATCTTCAATAGCACAATCTTCAATAGTCTTAAGGACAGAGTCTTTAAAGAGTTCTCCCAAACAATAAGTGTAGATGAAATAGCCTTAGATATTAATCTCGTAAATGACTTAAAAAACGATGTAACACTAGAGGCTCAAGGTGTATATCTAGATAAATATCCATGCCCATTTAGGTCAAGGTATGTCTTAGGTAGAAGGGAAAAGGTAAACATAGCATTTTCTAATGTACTAAGAGATTATTTAATAAAATCAGGCTCAGCAGAATTTGCATACCTGATTATAAAACAGT
>JAOAEO010000161.1 GCA_026416735.1 Thermodesulfovibrionales bacterium | reverse complement strand
ATTATTCCCATAAACATCACCACATCTCTATAATGAAGTCCTACTGTTGGCTCATCTAAGATATAAAGAAACCCTTTACTATGTCTATAATTTAAGGATTTCTCTAGTTCAGAACATATTTTAAGCCTCTGAGACTCACCACCTGAGAGAGTGTTTATAGCCTGACCGAGTTTTAAATAACCAAGACCTATATCCTTCAATAAAGAGAATTTAGAGGCAATTTCAGGGTTGGATGAAAAGAATTCAGAAGCTTCGTTAACTGTCATCTCAAGAATATCATAGATATTCTTACCTCTGTAGGTAATCTGCAATATCTCTTTTCTATATCTCTTACCATGACAATCTTCACACTTTACATAAATATCTTCAAAAAAATACATCTCTAATTTTTTATATCCTTCTCCTTTACAACTCTCACACCTGCCACCAGGAATATTGAATGAGAAGGAAGCTGGTAAAAGGTTTAGTCTCTTTGCATCCGGCTGATTTGCAAATAATTTTCTAATTGGATCGAATAATTTTAAATAGGTAACAGGGTTTGAACGGGGAGTTTTACCAATAGGGCTTTGGTCAATAAGCCTTACTCCTCTAAGATTTTCTAGACCTTTGATAGAATGATAGGGAAGTGGTTGTTCATTCTCAATCTTGAAATATCTTGCAATAGCCTTGTATAGCGTTTCAATTATTAAACTGCTTTTGCCAGAACCAGAGACACCTGTAACAACCGTGAGGGCATTAAGGGGAATTTTTATGCTAACTCCTTTTAGATTGTTGCCGCAAGCTCCAATTAAAGAAATAGATCTTTTGCCTAATCTCAACTCGGTGTTCCTATCCAAGCCATTGGAGGGTTTGCTTGCTATATATCTTGCAGTGAGTGTATCTGCATTAATAAAGTCTCTCAATGGACCATTAAATATAATATCTCCTCCTAAGTGACCACCATCTGGACCCAATTCTACCACCCAATCGCTATTTGAGATTATGTCTCTGTCATGTTCGACCACAACGATGGTGTTTCCGATCATAGCGAGTTTTTTCATTATCTGCATTATTTTCAGCGTATCTCTTGGATGTAAACCAATAGTTGGTTCGTCGAGCACATAGAGAGTGCTAGTCAAGGCAGAGGCAAGTTGATTAGAGAGATTAACGCGTTGATATTCACCCCCAGATAGGGTCTTCGCTTGTCGATCAAGTGAGAGATATCCAAGACCAACATCCTCTAAAAAATTCAATTTTAGCAATATTTGTCTAATGATTTCTTTGGAAATCTCTCTCTGCATTTGCGTCAATTGGAGGTTTTTAAACCACTCAATAGCTCTCGAAATAGGCATCCTTGATAGTTCTGCTATATTTACACCATTTATTTTATATATGAGGGCACTTTCGCAAAGCCTTGTGCCTTGACATTTGGGGCACACCACAGCTCTTCTATATCTGCTTAACAAAACCCTTATATGGAGTTTATATCTTTTGTTTTCAAGCTCTTTAAAAAAATCCTCGACACCGTAAAAGTGCTCATTCCCCTTATAGATCGTTTCTCGATCTGTAACTGAGAGTTCTATATAAGGTTTATGGATATCTATTCCACTCCTTTTGGCACCTTTAATCATCTGTTGCTTCCACCATTTATAGGTAGGGAGTTCCCAAAGTTCAATAGCTCCATCCTCGAGGGAAAGGTATTTATCGGGAATAATTAATTCTTCATCGTAAATTAAAACATTTCCGAAACCATTACACTCAGGGCAAGCACATAAAGGATGATTAAAGGAAAATAATACAGCAGAAGGTTCAACAGCAGTATAGCCACATTCGTCACATATATTTTTAGAAGTAAAGTTTAGAGTTAAAGGATTCTGATTTGTATTTTTATAGACTTGTATCTTAAGATTCTCTTTACCTTCCTTCCAGGCGTTCTCTATTGAATCTGAGAGGCGTGGCTCGTCTCGAACTATCAATCTGTCGAAGACGACTTCTCTAAAGAGGGTACTGTCATCTACTACCTCGTTTATGTCTACTATTTCACCATCTAATAAGATTCTTTGAAACCCCCTATGGAGCAAGCTTTGTAATCTCTCATCTGTTTTGAAGATTATAGCTATCTTTTCACCTTTATACTTGTTTAGTAATTCAGAGATTATCATAGAAGGATGCCATTTCTTTATCTCTTTAGAACATTTAGGACAAAAGGGTGTTGAGATTTTCGAAAAAAGTAGCCTGAAAAGATCATAAACTTCGGTAAGGGTTCCTACAGTTGAACGAGAACTTTTAATTGGGTTTTTCTGTTCAAGAGCTATAGCCGGCCTTAGATTGTAGATGGCATCGACGTCAGGTCTGTCCATCTTTTCTAAGAAAAGACGTGCATATGTTGAAAGAGACTCGATGTATCGCCATTGTCCTTCGGCAAAGAGTGTATCGAAAGCTAAGGATGACTTACCAGAACCTGAAACACCAGTTATAGCTATAACTTTATTGTGTGGTATTCTAAGGCTGATATTTTTAAGGTTGTTCTGTCTGGCGCCTTCAATTAATAGCTCCTTTGGTGACATCTTAATATTTTAACATTTTAAATAAAAGAATATGATTATGATAAAAGACAAAATAAAGGGTAGAAAGGAATACCCAATAATAAAAAGCTGCTCACTGACATTATGAATCAACTTACTTTTCCAGAACAAAAGTCAAAGTCTTCTAAGAGAAAAGATTACTGAATATATAAGGCGTGGAAATTAAAAAAGAATAAAGAGATATGTCTGCCTAAAAAGTAGGTCTCGATAGACTAATAAGTCTTTTAGCAAAAAATCTTATAAAGAGGTTTTCCATAAATAGGTCTAACAATATTTTTGGACAAATTCTACAGATATTTTTAAAGAGGGAGTTTTATACTTTAAGTAATATAAACTGAAGCTAAAAGAAAAGCTAAAGGATTTACCTTTTGGTAGGAGTCTGTA
>JAOAEO010000160.1:2705-2976 GCA_026416735.1 Thermodesulfovibrionales bacterium | reverse complement strand
GTAATACCCTGTGCTACAGGTATATGGAGACCACAGGCAGATTCCTTTGCTAATAGGTCGAGGTTTGGGATTTTTGCCATCTCGAGCTCTGTTTTCCCACCTATTGGTAGTCCACCGACTCCATCAAGAACGACTAATACGATTTTTGAGGTGTTTTTTTGTATTAACGGTGTAATTATTTCTTGCATGGCTTGCTCCTTTTTGAAGGTGTTATCTATAGAAAATAAAATCAATATTAAACTTTTAGTGATAAAAAAATCTTACAATGACG
>JAOAEO010000160.1:0-2695 GCA_026416735.1 Thermodesulfovibrionales bacterium | reverse complement strand
ACATTTCACAGATCTTAAATACTCTTTCAATTTTAAAACTTTTTCGTTAATATTCATTATATATTACACAAAGTTTGAAGTTTTTAGTAGCCTTTTAAGGGTCTAACAAACGAGAATAGCAATCAGATTTTATTCTGAATCAAGATAGAAGATATCATTTTATGATATATTTTTACTATGCCAACTAATTTACCTCCTGAATATTTTATAGCAGAAGAACGTTTCAAAGAAGCAAAGGGATTCCAAGAAAAGATAAAGGCTCTTGAAGCATTGATAGCTACTGTGCCGAAACACAAGGGTACCGATAAGCTCAGGGCAGATCTTAGAAGAAAACTTTCCCTCCTTCGTCAAGAGGCTCTTAAGCAAACTAAGACAGCCAAAAGAAATATATTTACTATCGAGAAACAGGGGGCTTCA
The DNA here is from genome assembly GCA_026416735.1 of Thermodesulfovibrionales bacterium. GTDB lineage: Bacteria > Nitrospirota > Thermodesulfovibrionia > Thermodesulfovibrionales > Dissulfurispiraceae > DYHD01. Next base: position 2,278 of record JAOAEO010000160.1, on the reverse strand, counting down.
ACTTCTGCACTTGCAGGCTTAGCAAATTCTGGTAAATCTTCTATAATCGCTTCTCTCACAAAGGCTGTCCCTGTTATTGCAGACTATCCAATGTCAACTGTAGCCCCCCTTTCTGGAATGATGCCTTTCGAAGATATCTTTATCCAACTTATAGATTTGCCCCCCATCGGCAATGAATCGACAGATGGTTGGGTTTCTAGTATCATCAGACAATCTAACTCAATTATCATAGTAGTAGATCTTTCTGATGATCCTATAGCTCAAACTGAATTACTTTTAGAACAATTTGAGATCTGGAGAATACCTTTAAGGAAAAGGAGCGATCGAGATTCTATCGATCCTAATAAAAAGCCCGTTATAATAGCAGCTTGTAAACTCGATTTGTCTGGTTCCATTGAAAGGCTTGAAGATTTAAAGAGGGTCTATGAAAGCCTATATCCTATTATAGGTATCTCTAATAAAACTAAGATAGGACTTGAGGAATTGAGAAGAACACTCTTTGAAATATCTCAAATTATACGAGTTTACTCTAAGGAGCCAGGTAAAGAACCCGATCTACAGGCACCTTTTATTTTGCCAAGGAGTTCTACAGTTCTTGACCTTGCCTGTAAAATTCATAAAGATTTTTTGACTAAATTTAAATATGCCTGCGTATGGGGGTCAACAAAATATCCCGGGCAAAGAGTCCAAAAAGACTACATAATGCAAGACAAAGATATAGTCGAAATTCACTTAAAGTAAAATTGATCATAGATCAAATCAAAATGTATAGCTTCTTCTCTATAACTCCCTATATAAGGCTATGATATAATAGAAGACAACGGAGGGAGTGAAAATGCCTGAGATTGTTGGGATTAGATTTAAATCGGGACATAAAATTTATGACTTTGAAGTGAATGGATTCAACTTAAAGATAGGAGATGCAGTAGTAGTGGAGTCTGAATTTGGTTTAAGTATAGGGGTTGTTGTCAGAGGACCTCAATTTTCAGAAAATCCAGAGAAGGAATTAAAGAAGATAATAAGAATAGCTACAGATGAAGACATTCAAGCCTATCAAAACAATAAAGAGATCGAAAAAGAAGGAAAAGTTTACTGTTTGGAAAGGATTATGGCAAGAGGGCTTCAGATGAAACTCGTTGATGTTGAGGCAACCCTTGATAGGAAGAGAATTATTTTTTATTTTACTGCAGAGGGGAGAATCGATTTTAGAGAATTGGTCAAAGATTTAGCTGCTCGATATAAGACAAGAATTGAAATGAGACAGATAGGAGTTAGGGATGAGGCAAAATTGGCCGGTGGCATCGGCATTTGTGGTAGAGAATTATGTTGCAAGACCTTTTTAACATCCTTCGAACCAGTATCTATCAAGATGATAAAAAAGAAAGATATAGCTCTCAATGTCAACAGGCTTTCGGGTCTATGCAATAGGCTTATGTGTTGTTTACGATTTGAATACGATGAGAAAGAAGAGATAGCAGATGAAGCAACCATCGAGATCAATGATGATATTCTAAAAGCCTCGATAGGAAATGATTATTTTCTTAATTTGGATTCTGACCAAATTTATGATGGAACATTTTACAACATCATTAAGGCTGAAGAAAAAAATGGAGACCAAAAAGATAATAAAGAACAACTTAACAGAGCTAATCTTGAGAAATTCAAAAAATCTATAGAAAGTAATAAAAGTAATTTTAGATTTAGGATTAGGAGAGAGAATAAAAATGACTATAAACAATAAAGGGTTTTATGTTACTACGCCTATTTATTATGTTAATGATATACCCCATATTGGTCATGCTTACACAACTATTGCCGCAGACATTCTTGCAAGGTACTATAGATTAAAAGGAAAGGAGGTCTTTTTTCTTACTGGTACAGATGAACACGGTCAGAAAGTCGAACAATCAGCAAGACTTAAAAATAGAACTCCTAAGGAACACGCAGACTTAATGGTAGAAAACTTTAAAGATCTCTGGAAAAAACTGAATATTAGCAATAATGCCTTCATAAGAACTTCTGACGAAGGGCACAAAAGGATTGTGCAACAAATACTTCAAACTCTTTACGACCGCAAAAAAATAGAAAAAAGGTCCTATGAGGGGATGTATTGTATACCCTGTGAGAGATTCTGGACCGATAAGGATCTACAAGGAGGTAATTGCCCTGAATGTGGCAGAGAAGTGGAAAATATTAAAGAAGAAAACTATTTTTTTCTGATGTCACGATATCAAGAAGCTCTCATTCAACATATAAATAGTAATCCATTGTATATACT
>JAOAEO010000015.1 GCA_026416735.1 Thermodesulfovibrionales bacterium | reverse complement strand
CTTTAGGACAGCATCCATAAGGGAGGTGGACAGAGCTATCTCTCCATCTCTTAACTTTTTTAGGATGCTTTCAGACCTGTGAGCGACATCTACTATTTGCTGAAAACCTAAAAACCCTGCAGCACCCTTAAGAGTGTGCATACTTCTGAAGATTTCATTAATTATATTCTGGTCATAACCTTTTGCTTCCAACTCAACAAAAAGGGGGTCTATAGCATCTAAGGATTCTTGAGCTTCTGTTAAGAAATCAGCTATTATTTCATCAAACTCATCAGGCACGGCTCCTCCTGAGATTAGTTCTCCATTTTACTTAAAATTTTATCCATCTTTTCTTTGAGAGTCTCTGCAGTAAATGGTTTTACTATGTAATTACTAACTCCAGCCTTGATAGCTTCTATAACTTTTTCTTTTTCTGCCTCTGCAGTAACCATAAGAACAGGTATATTTTTTAACTCAGGATCACTCCGAACCTTCTTAAGCAAACCAAGGCCATCGAGGTTAGGCATGTTCCAGTCAGAGACTACAAACTTAAACCCCCCCGTCTTTAATTTATTAAAAGCCTGTTCTCCATCTTCTGCCTCTTCTATATTTTCAAAGCCTATTTGTTTGAGAATATTTTTGACTATTCTCCTCATAGTAGCAAAATCATCTACTACTAATATCTTCATTTTATAATCAGGCATCTGCTCCTCCTTTTTTGAACATTTCTTTCAAAATATTCTTTATGCTTCGAGCTACCATTTCTGCTGTTACTGGCTTTACGAGATATTCACTGGCACCAGCTTCCATAGCCTTTTGTCTCTCTTCAGGATCTGCTTCAGTAGTAACCATTAAAATCGGGATATGTGCCATATTAGGATCAGCCTTAAGAGTTTTAATCAACTCTAAGCCATCCATGAAAGGCATATTTAGATCTGACAAAATAAGATTTACTTCGTGGGATGCAAGTTTTTCTATGGCGTCAAGTCCATTTTCTGCGGGGATAACATCGAACCCCTTTGCTTTAAGATATAAACTTAATATTTTTCTTGTTGTTTGGCAATCATCTACTACAAGGATCTTCATAATTTACGCCCTCTGATATACAACAACTTTATTTATGACTAATGGTTTTAGAGCCCTGGTGATATTATGGAGGCTTTCTGACATCCCGATTATGAGGTATCCACCAGGTTTAAGGCTGTCGTAGAGAAGAGAGACAGCCTTTTTTTTTGCTTTATCATCAAAGTAGATTAAGACATTTCTACAAAAAATGATATCCATACCTGAAACCAATTTCATTTTTTTCTCATCTACCAAATTTATGTTCATAAATTTGACGGTATTCTTGATAATTGGTGAGAGCTCGTAACTTTGACCGTTTAGCTTAAAATATTTCTTTAAATATTGACTTGGCACGTTCCTTATGGAATATGAATTATAAATTCCTCTTTTTGCAGACTCTAAAGCTCCTTCGCTTATATCAGAAGCGAGTATCTTATTTTTTATGCTATGTCCCTTTTCCATTAATAACATCGATAAAGTATAAGGTTCCTCTCCAGTAGAGCAGGCGGCAGACCAAAGCGATAGCTCCTTTGAAGCTTTTGAGCTTAAGAGGCTTGGCACTAAATGATTAACGAACACATCCAGTTGTTGTGATTCTCTGAAAAAGAAGGTCTCATTAGTTGTAACAGCATCAAAGAGTTTTATAAGTTCATCTGAACTGTTTCCATATAATAAATAGTATAGATAGTCCTCATAGCTCCCGAGCTTTTTTTCTTCGATCCTTTTAGCTAACCTGCTTTCTATCAAATATTTTTTAGAATCTGCGATGAAAATACCGCTTTTTTCATGAATAAAATCTCTCAATTGCTTAAAAGTAGCTTCACTCAATGGCTTCATAGGACCTCACCATTTCTTTAGCCCGCTCTTTAATTGAAGGCACCGTATGTTTTAAGAGAGAATCAAAAAGCTCCCGTATATTAAGCCTATTACTGACTGCTCTTTGATATATATAATCCATCGCTGCAAAGACTAAAGGAATTTCCCCCGAATTTAAAAACTCTTTGACCTTTTCAACCACACGGATATCAGAGGAACTGCTTAAAGCTTTTATTGCGTATATTTTTATCCACAAATCTTCGTCATCGAGCATAGAAAAGATATCATCTTCACAACAATTCTTTTCTTTTATAGACATTAAAGCTGTCTTTCTCACATCTTTATTTTCATCGTGAAGATAATCTTTTAATTTTTCTATTGCTTTTTCATCGTTTATCCTTCCTAAGGCATAGATTGCAGAAAGTCTCACATCTAGATCAGAATCAGAAGAAAGCTTAAGTAGAACATCTACGTCATTAGCATATCTTGTTATCAATTCTTTGATTTGGGAGTTAAAACTTTCTATTCTTTGATAAAGTGTCTTAGAGTCTATTGTTAGAATTGATTTTATGATTTCTTCTTTAACGTCCATATAAATCTCTTCATCGAGTAGCTTCAGGAGTTTAGCAACAGCAGATTTATCTCCTAAACGTCCAATTGCTGAGATAGCACTCCTTCTAACATGACCGTCTTGATCATCACAGGCATCTAAAAGTATGGCCTCTGTATTTTTATTTCCTATCTCACCAAGAGCTTTTATACTTGCTCTTTTCACATCTCTAAGATTTTCTTCATAGAGTCTTACTAAATAGGGAACAGCCTCATGACAATGTTGATCTTCAATTATTTCTATAGCGAGAGTCTTAGCCCTATATTTGGTGTCTTCATCGAGTAAAACCTCAATTAATGATTGCGTACAATTAAACCCCTTAAGGATTTGTTTTATAGAAATAAGTGTATCTAAATCCTCTGGGTGGGATGGGTCGAGTAAGCCAGCTACATCTAATATAACTTTAATAGCTTTTGTCTCTTTTAAAGCTACTAGACCCCTTAAAGCCAATAATCTTTCGTGCCAATCACCTTTAGTATAAATCTCGATGAGGATATCAGAGGCACCAGGGAGTTTAGGAATAGAACCTATAAAGATAAGGCTTTTAAGTATTGCCTCCCTTTCAATTGCATCAGCTAAAGGATAATAGTCTGTCAAATATCTCTCTGCCTTAGGGGATCCTAATTTGCCAAGAACTTCTATAGCAGAGTATACTAAAGTTTCGGAACGACTATTAAGTAAGGCGGCTATGACATCAACTGTTGATTCATCTTTAATCTGTGAAAGAGCTTCCAAGGCTGAAAAACATACCCATTCCTCATCTTTCAATGCTTCTATTAAGTCGGGGATTGCTTTAGTGTACTTAAAAACTCCCAAAGCCTTTGCAGCAGATGCTCTGACATTTGCGTTTTTGTCATATTTTAGGATATTTATTAAATCGTCGAGATAATCGCAATGATTTATTTCTATTAAAAGATCTATTGCAAACTTTCTGATATCATCATCTTTATCCCGTAAAAGATTACGTAGTAACGGGACTGTCTCACGACCAATCTCTTTAAGAATAATCATGGCAGTATTTCTTAAAAAAGCATCTTCCCGTAGAAGTGGTAAAACCATATAGGCCGTTGTCTCCCCCCCTATTGCTATAAGAGATCTCATCGCAGCATCTTGAACCCCAGCATTAGTGTCCCTTAAAGCTTTTATCAGAGGATAAATGGCTCTCTCATCTCCTGTACTTAATGCCTCAGCGGCAGAACGACGTTTTATCTCATTACTATCGGAGAGATCTCTGATATGTTTCAGTAATTTTTTAGCCAATTTGATACCCCTTTCACTATATTTGATTATTCAGTCTAATTATTAATATCGGAAAGTTAGAAAAAATCTTTAATCCTTTGGTCTGACTCTAATTTAGCCTTTAGCCATATCAAAACTTTCTTATGGATTTGGCAAACTCTCCCTTCAGAAATGTCTAAGACCTTGGCAATTTCTTTCATCGAGAGTTCATCCCAATAGTAAAGAGACAAAATAAGTTTTTCCTTTTCAGATAATTCGTTTATAATCTCCTCAAGCAATTTTTTTTTGTCTAACTCTTCAAGTCTTTCCATAGGGCTAAGGCAAGATCCATCGGCTATGATCTCATAAATGCAGTTGGCGCCGTTATGATTTTCTGAAGCTTCATCCAAGCTAAGAATATTCAAAAATTTAGCATCTTGAACTAATTCATAATATTCATCAAGGTTTAATCCCAGTCTTTCAGCTACTTCATCGACTTCTGGTATCCTTCCAAATTCCCTCTCGAGTTGATTGTAAGCATCTAGTATGGCTTCAAACTTTTGTCTTTGAGACTTAGTTTGACATCTAAACTTATTGATCTCATCAAGCATTGCCCCTTTTATTCTATGTTTTACAAAATGAATAACATCGCCTTTCTCTGTGTCAACCCTCTCAATTGATTCCAAAAGTCCTACAATTCCTACGTTTATAAGATCTTCTGTAGTCAATTGAATAGGTAAACGCCATGAGAGTCTGAGGGCTGTATACTTTATGTAGGGGAGAAGTTCTTGAACTATCTGTTCTCTATTAACTTCAGAAACCTTTTTTTCTGTTGAAAACTTTTTTTTATTTTTTCTACCTTGCACTTTAATGACCTTTTATGTTGTGGGCATAGGTTATTTAACGCCCCTTTATTTATTTCTGCCTACAGAAAGGAGGTTGCCAATGAAAAACTGAAGAGAACCTTTTATTTTTCCTTCCATCTCGAGCAATTTAGGAGCAAGTTCATATATCTTTTTAGAAGCAGGTGAATCGGGATAGATATCCACAAAGGGTCTCTGCATTCTTACAGCCTTTTTTACCGATTCATCATAAGGAATGTATCCAAGATATTTTAGAGAGATGCTCAAGAACCTTTCAGCTACTAAATATAGTCTTCGAAATATCTCTTCTGCCTCTTCGTTGCTATTAACAGAATTAATAAGAACATTGAAACTTCTCTCTTGATAACGAGTTGAAAGAACCTTTATTAAAGCATAGGCATCTGTTAAGGCGGTTGGTTCTGGGGCAGTTATAATTATTATTTCTTGAGCTGCTACGCAAAAAAATGCAACATTTTCTGATATGCCTGCAGCAGTATCGATCAATAACACATCGATATTGCCATCATAGGAGTCAAATTCTTCTAATATTTTAAGCCGTTGAAACTCATCTAAAGCGGTAAGCTCTTGAATACCAGAACTGGCTGGCAGGATTTTTATACCGTGGGGTCCCTTTGTTATAACATCGACTAGTGATTTATTCCCATTAAGAACATGATAAATATTATATTTAGGAGCTAATTGAAACAATACATCTATATTACTAAGACCTAAGTCTGCATCGAGAATCATCACCTCTTTACCCAACTTCCTAATGGCGATGGCAAGATTTGCCACAATGTTGCTTTTCCCCACTCCGCCTTTTCCGCTGGAGATAGCTATAGTCGTAATGTTTTTGTTTTTTCTATCTTTTCTCAGCATAGTTGTAAAATTATTCTTGAAAGTTTTTCTGGTGAAGGGAATTCAATATCCTCTGGTACCTTTTGCCCAGTTGTTATATAAGCCAGAGGTTTACGCGATGTCATCAAAAGATTATAGATAGCACCATATCTTACAGCCTCATCAAGCTTTGTAAAGGCAATACAAGAAATGGGTAATTCTTGGTAGCAATTATAAGTTTGTGATATGTATTCTTCATCACTGTTGGCACTAATTAACAGATGAATCTCCAAGTTGTTATTAGATTTAGATAGATTAGAAAGGGTCTTAATGTGTTCTCTGTCTTTTGGATTTCTTCCGACTGTATCAACAAGAATTAAGTCTCTATCTCTCATAAGTCTTATAATTGACTCTTTGAAAGCCTCTTGGTTTGCAGCTGTAAACAAAGGTATACCCATAATCCTTGCGTATATTCTGATCTGCTCACAGGCGCCTATTCTATAGGTGTCAAGATTGATTATTCCCACCCTTTTGCCTCCCTTTAAGGCTTGCGCAGAAAGTTTAGCAATAGTGGTAGTTTTTCCAACTCCCGTTGGTCCAACCAACATTATTATTCCCTTATTAAAGGAAGGGGCCTTAGTTACTATTTGGAGTTTCATCAGTGAGAGGATTCCTTCTAAACTGTCAGCACCCTTACACAAATTCAGTGCATAGTCTTCCCTTATTGAATATCTTTTAAGTAATGTTGATAGGTCATTTATATTTGGTTTTCTGGAGATCGATTGTTCTTTAACTTTATTTGTGGGTACTTCTGAGCTTTTTATGGTAATATTGTTTTCACATTCAGTAGAATCCTTCATTAACTTTCTTTCAAAAATACTTCTTTTCAATGAGGCAATCTGAAAATCGAAGGGTTTGGAAGAACCATTAACAGTAGTATAATTATAGGAATTGTTATTAATTGGATCATCATAATCTATGGCAGCGGTAACGACAACGAAGGAAGGATTGCCCTTTTCCTCTTTGGTTGACAGTATCAAGGCGTTTTCTCCAAGTTCCCTCTTTATTTTTTCTATAACTTCCTTGTAGGTTGAAGCAGTAAACTGTTTAATCTTCATATCTTAAGACTCCAGTGATGTTAACTTTTACATTTGGAGTGATTTCTGAACTGGATAAGACCACTATTGAAGAAATGAATCTCTCAACAATCTTTTTCAAAAACCTTCTCACATGTTGAGAACAGAGGATGATAGGTTGTGCGCCTTTAAATTTTTCTTCTAAAACTACTTTCTCTATTGCTTTGATAAGTTTATTAACGATATCAGGGCTTATTGCTCCACCAGCCTCTATCGCTTTAGATAATAGTATTTCGAATTGTGGATCCAATGTGACGACATATAAAACTCCATCCTGTCCAATATATTGTCTTGTTATAAACCTTGAGAGGGATTGTCTGACATGTTCTGTCAATATTTCAACATCTTTCACTGCGGGTGCATAATCTAAAAGGGTCTCCAATATAGAGACCATATCATTGATAGGAACCTTCTCTTTTAAGAGATTCTGTAAGATCCTTTGGAGCGTTCCAAGAGTCATAATGGATGGAATTAATTCATCGACTAATTTAGGATGGGTTTTGGATATTTTATCGAGTAGGATTTGAACCTCTGAGCGAGTAAGAAGTTCCCAGGCATGGTTTCTAATTAATTCTGTCAAATGAGTGGCTATGACAGTGGCTGGATCGACCACCATATAGCCCTTTGTTTGTGCCCTTTCAACCTCCTTGTCTTCAATCCAGTAGGCGGGGAGACCAAAAACAGGTTCTTTTGTAGGTATTCCTTCTATCTTCTCTGCCTCCTTCGATACTACTGCTAATTGGTAGCCTAACATTACCTCCCCTTTAGCAACTTCAATGCCTCTTATGTATAGGGTGTATTCATGGGGCCTTAATTGGAGGTTATCCTTAATATGGATAGCTGGGACGACAAATCCCAATTCCGAAGCAATCTGTCTTCTCATAGCTTTTATTTTATTGAGAAGAGGTCCTTTATCAGACTCTACAAGGGATATAAGACCATAACCAATTTCGAGAGTAAGTGGTTCTATTTCGAGCAAAGTCTCAAGAGGGGACTCAGTATCAACAGGCTCGCTGATTTGTTCTTCTTGAGGTTTTTGTATTCTTGGTTTTGAAACAATATAGGCTATCCCAGCCGATAAAACGGATAGTATAAAAAAGGGGATATTAGGGAGTCCTGGGACAAGGGCGAGAAGTAACATTATTCCAGAAGTTGCAACTAAAGCCTTAGGATTGACAAATATTTGATGGGTGATTTCCTTTCCTAAATCTGATTCACCTCCTGCTCTACTGACGACTATACCGGCTGAGGTCGATATTATTAAAGCTGGAATTTGTGAGACTAAACCATCACCTATTGTTAAAATCGTATATGTCTGGAGGGCTTCAGTAAAGGGCATTCCCTTTTGGATAGTTCCTATTAGCAATCCACCAACAATATTTATGATAGTTATAATAAGTCCAGCTATTGCATCGCCCCTGACAAATTTACTTGCACCATCCATGGCACCATAAAAATCGGCTTCCTGTGATATTAAGGCCCTCCTTCTTCTTGCCTCGGTTTCATCGATAAGCCCTGCATTTAGATCAGCATCTATCGCCATCTGTTTACCTGGCATCGCATCGAGGGTGAATCTTGCTGCTACCTCTGCAATCCTGCCAGCTCCTTTTGTTATAACGACAAAATTAACTATCACTAAAATTAAAAATACTGTAAACCCCACTGCATAATTTCCACCAACGACGAAACTACCAAAGGATTTTATTACTTCACCAGCAGCCTCTATACCTTCATCACCTTTCAGTAGAATTAACCTTGTAGAGGCTACATTAAGGGCCAGTCTAAACAGAGTTGAGATTAGAAGTATGGAGGGGAAAACTGAGAAATCGAGTGGTTTTCTTATACATACGGCTGATATCATTATTACAATGGCAAGAGATATAGATATAGATAGAAAGATATCGAGTAAAAAGGGTGGTATAGGTAGTATCATTAAGCCAAGAAGTCCAATAATGCTTATAGCAACTATTACGTCTCCTCTTTGAGCTATGAATCTAAGCGTCTTCATACTTTGACTTTCCTCCTACCACCGTTATTTTAGATCTCTCAAACCCCTTTTATGAATTTTTGAGCCTTTCATAATCTCTTTATAAACTATATGCAATATATATACCCACTACGCTACACCTTTCATCTTATAGATATAAGCAATTATCTTGGCTACTGCTTTATAAAGTTCTGCAGGTATATAGGAACCGACTTTCAATTGGAAGAGTGCCCTTGCAAGGACAACATCCTCTACTATAGGAACATTATGCTTTAGTGCTATTTCTCTAATCTTTTCAGCTATGAAACCAGCACCTTTAGCAACAACTTTTGGAGCCATCATCTCATTTCTTTTATACTGCAGTGCAACAGCTATGTGGAGCGGGTTTGTTATGACAACGGTAGCCTTTGGAACTTCTTGCATCATTCTCTTTCTTGCTATCTCTCTTTGAATACTCTTTATTCTTGCCTTTATTAAGGGATCTCCTTCTGTCTCTTTATATTCCTCCTTTAACTCTTCCTTAGACATTCTTAAAGATCTTTCAAATCTCCACCTTTCAAATACATAATCGAGCATTGCGAGGACAAAAAAAGTTAAAAAGACAATGATCACCACTTTAGTTATTAAATCGAGAGCTATGTCATTTATAGAATTAACTTCTAAGGAGATTAAAGAAGGGGCAACAAAAATTACCTTAGCTAAAATTAAGAAGCTCAGTAAAACTCCAATAATAAACTTAAACATTGTTTTACAAAGTTCAACTAAACCTTCCTTTGAAAAAATTCTTCTGAAGCCATTTATAGGATTTATTTTTTCTAATTCAAACTTAATAGGCTTTATGATAAAGCCCCCTTGTATAACCCCAGCAAATAGAGAAAAAGCAAAGGCAACAGTGAAAAAGGGCATGAGAATAAAAAGCATTTCCATCATAGAAACTTGTAAAACCCTAATAACATCGAGACCATAACTAAGACTAAAAAGCCTTATTATCAGTTCTGAGATTTTCTTAACGAAAGTAGAGCCCTCTATATAAAGCATGAGAATAATCCCACCCATACTTACGAGGGAGATTAATTCTCTACTTCTTGAAACTTGTCCTTTTTCTCGAGCCTTTTGCTTTTTTCGTGGCGTTGCCTGTTCAGTCTTATCTTGATACTCAGCCATCTATCCTCTACCCATAGACAAAACTCTGTCTAATTCATTTCTTAATTCTCCAAAATTTTGAACTAATGCATTAATGAAAAAGGGCAAACTCAAAAGCATTACCATGAGCCCTACGAAAATAAAGATAGGATAAGTCGTAAAGAAGATATTTATCTGGGGTGCAGCTCTATACAAAAAGCCGAATACAATGTTCAAGACGAACATTACAAGTAGGACTGGAGCGCTTAATTTAAAAGCTAAAACAAAAAGTTTTGCGCCTCCGGTGATAAGTCTTGTTATAAGGTTGTCAGCATTAATTGAACCAGCAGGTAATAATTCATAACTTTTAACGAGAACATAGATAAATACATGGTGGATGTCGGTTGCAAGAAAAATAGTTATAGCTATAAGGCTATAAAGTCTACCGATCTCTGTTGATTGTCCAATTTCTGGATTAAAAACTGTAGCAATAGAAAGCCCCATCGCATTACTGATAATTTGTCCAGCCATCTCTACTGCCATAAATATTGCCCTTGCTACACTGCCAAGAGCAATTCCAAAGAGGACCTCCTGAATTACATAAAAAGGAAGTTCTGAAAGATTAATGCTTTCCATCTCAACAATTGGAGTTAGAATAAGAGCAATTGCGATGATAAAGCCGATTTTAAACTGGGCAGGGAGACTCTTACTGCTGAAAACTGGCAAAAAGCTCATTACAATGCTCGTTCTTAAGAGAATAAATAAGAAGATAGGTAGATATTTCAAAGAGAGCTCGCTAAGCATTAGAAATATCTCATCTAATATATATGGGAATCTTTTGAATAATGTTCACTGTAAAATTTATTAGCGTAGTAGATATCCACGGGAAAAAAATAAATAAAAATATGAAGACAGCTATTATCTTTGGGACAAAGGTCAAGGTGAACTCCTGTATCTGAGTAACAGCCTGGAGAATACTTATTACAAGACCTACAAGTAAACTTATTAAGAGTATCGGACCCGAAGCAAGTAAAATTGTCTTTAATACTTCTGCCGATATCTCCTTTGCCAGCTCTACCGTCATTGAAAACTCCTTAAAAGAGAACCTATAACTAAGTTCCATCCGTCGACGAGTACAAAGAGTAACAGTTTAAAGGGCAGAGAGATCAATATAGGTGGTAGCATCATCATTCCCATTGATAGCAATATACTGGAGACAACCATATCAATTATTAAAAAGGGCAAATAAATAAGAAAACCTATTTCAAAGGCTGTCTTCAACTCACTAATGACAAAGGCTGGAACTAAAACCCTTAATGGGGTCTGTTCGGGTGTTTCTGGTAGTTGTTCTTTTGTTATGTCTAAAAAGAGGGCTATATCTTTCTGGCGTGTTTGTTTGAGCATAAAATCCTTTATAGGGGGTTCAGCCCTTCTAAGAGCTTCTTCGAGGGTTATCTGTTTAGCTAAATAGGGATTTAATGCTTCTTTTGTAATAGTGTCCAAAGGTTGAGCCATTATAAAAAGGGTTAAAAATAGGGCAAGCCCGATTATAACTGGATTAGGTGGTATCTGTTGGCCACCTAAGGCTTGCCTGAGGAATGACAGGACTACAACAATCCTTGTGAAAGATGTAAACATAATAAGGATGGCGGGTAAAAGAGAGAGAAAACTAATTAGTAAAAAAACATTAATTATAGGATCATTTAGATTCATAGAGTCCTTCTTTAAGTGTTTTTAATTTTAAAAGTTTATCACTCATATCTTTGTATGCCTCACCATCTAAATCACTTTGTTGATAAGTCTTTAAAAGCTTTAAATCTGTAGGTGTAATGCCCACTAACAGGATTTCTTTGCCAACTTTTATAGCAGCTATAGCCTTTTTAGTACCAAAGGTTTGATAGGAGACAATTGTCATTAGATTACTTTTTGTTTGTCTCTTTTTCATCAAAAAACTTAAAACTAAAATCAAGCCAACAACGGCAAGGAGTGCAATTGCTATTTGAGCATATACTTCGATCATCTTAGTTGTTGTATCCTTTCTGAGGGACTTACGATATCGGTAAGTCTGACCCCAAATTTCTCATTCACTACAACCACTTCTCCTCGAGCTATTAGTTTTCCGTTTATCAAAACCTCAACAGGCTCTCCTGCAAGTTTGTCTAACTCAATAACAGAACCCTGCCCAAGTTGAAGTAGGTCTTTAATTTGCATCTTTGTCTTTCCTATTTCAACACAGACATCGAGGGGGATATCGAGAAGAAAATTTATATCGCGCGGACGTGTCTTTTCGTTCTTTTCCCCTTCTAAATCATGAAAGGTGATCTCTTCAGCTTGATATTCTTTTGCATCATTCATTCCTCTCTCCTCATCGTAAGATTTTTGTTACCTTTACAGCTTGGCTTCCTCTACTATAGCCAGGCAATCCTGCAAAGATTGCTTTATCCTTTACTTTTATGAATATATCTTCTTTGGTTGAATTATTAAGGATTATTATGCTACCAACTTGTAAATTTAAAACATCCTCAACAGATAAATTTGTCCTACCTAATTCGACAGAAATTTCAATATCAGAATTCAAGATTGTCTCTTTTATCTTTTCTGACCACCTTATGTCGAGTTCGAATTTATCGCTTTGAATTGAGGAGTATAATTTTTCTTTGACAGGTTCGATCATCGAATAGGGTATGCAAAAGTAAATCTTACCGCTAAAGTCTTCTATCTCAAGACTTATCGTTATCTTTATTACTATCTCACTGGGTGTCACGATTGTAATTAATTGGGGATTCATCTCAGAACCTACTAATTCTGGTACAATCTCTGAAATACCACTCCAAGCTTTAGCAAAATCAGTTAAAGCAGCGGTAACGATATTTTTAATTATTCTCTGTTCTATTGCGGTAAAAGCTCGTCCCTCTGATTTAACAAGTCTTGCAGAATTACTGCCAAAGAAGAATTCAACAAAAGCAAAGACAACGGGAGCTTCAATAAGTAAAATTGAATATCCTTTCAGAGGATTTATCTTGAATATGTTTATACTTGAAGGGAAGGGTATGGTCCTCAAAAACTCCCCAAATTTAATAATGTCATATGAGTGTGAACCTATATCGACATGTCTCATCAGTAAAGAAGAGAGAGAATTTCTAAAAAACCGTGTAAATCTCTCATTGGACATTTCAAGTCCCGGCATCCTTCCTCTAACAATACGCTCTTGAGAAGTGAAATCATAGGGTCTTATACCAGTAAGAATCTTCTCTTTGGCAGTTTCTGTGTCAATCTCTCCAGATTGAACACCTTTCAGAAGTGCATCTATTTCATCTTGTGTAAGAAGGTCGTTACTCATTGCATTACGAACTCGGTAAAATAGAGATTTTTAAAGATATCTTTGCCTACTGCTTGATTTGCTCTAAGCAAAATTTCGTCTTTAAGGAGAAACTTCCCCTCGGGACTCGAGAGGGACTCCGCAGATTTGCTGCTTACTAAGGTTATTATAGCGTCCCTTAATTGAGGTATTCTTTCAGTTGCTAATGGTTGATTGGCTGCATCACTTAGCTCAAGTTGGATAGTCAATTTAAGAAATCTTCCGTGCTCTGCAAGGTTTAATATAAAAGGATCTAAGGGCATCATGGCACTTTTAGTTTTGCTCTTCTCTGTTTTTTGGGCAGAGCCTTCCTTACTTTGAGATCCAAAAAAAGTGGAGTATGCGAAGAATCCTCCTCCACCAAAAACCAAAAGTGCAATGGCTATTATAATTATGAGCTTTTTCTTGCCTCCACCCTTTTTTGGTTCTTCCTTTTGTGTTTCAGCAGAACCTTCGTTTATATCTTCAGCCATAGCTTCCTCCAGTTAATTGCTCTCGATCTAAAAATCAACATTCAAAGTTTGTGCCAAAATACATTCCTACCAATGTCTAAGACCTTAGTCAGAATTCCTACATTCGTTATAGTTATGGTTTGGCTATGACGGACAAGAATTAGTTTTAAGATTAGCGAAAATTCAATAACTCATCTAAAAGTTTTATACTGTGTCAAAATGATGACTATGCAGTAACTTTACTCGACAGTTCTCTTTAAAGACTAAAATAATAGGTTTTTTTGTATGTTATAATTAAGAAAGTCTATAGATTTTGTTTAGTTTTCATACGAGAACTTAATTGTAAATTGTAATCTCATCTAAATTTTGCCCTGAGGATTATGCCAATAGTCAATTTCCAGAGAAGAATAACTCAAATAGTCATATTCCTCTTAATTCTTTTAATGACTTTTTCACCCCTCTTTTCAACTAATGTCCATTCCCATCAAATAAATAATGTTTTGGTAAGTGTAAACAATAATGAGATATATGTGTCGACTACTGTCATCCCCGATTCTAATTTTGTAGAAAGTCTTTCTGCTGGTATATCCAAGGAACTCATTTTCTACCTCGATCTTTTTAGGGTTTGGAATCTATGGCCCAATGAATTTATAAAAGGATCAAAAATTATTAGGATTTTAAAGAGTGACCCAATAAAGAGAGATTTTAATGTTATAAACATCGATAATACCCAAACAGTCGAGAGAAAATTTAAAGATATCGAAGGGATGTTATCTTGGGCATTCAATATAACAGACTATAAAATTGCTAATATTAGGGACTTAGAACCAGGAAAGTATTTTATAAAGGTAACTGTAGAGTCTAATATCAAAAGGCTTCCCCCAATAATAGGATATTTCTTGTTTTTTCTATCTCAAAGCGAGTTCAGTGTTTCCAAAAAATCTCATATATTTACCATAAATCCTTGAATCGACAATTAACATTTAAGTAATGTTAGGATAGAACTACTAATAATGAAAAAATTGAAGCAAATTAAAGCTTTTTTCTTGATTGTTCTTTTAGTAATGATATTGGTCTTAACCCAGCTATATTTTCTTAAACTGTCAAATATAGATTTAACTACAAAATTTATTCTAATTGGCATACTTAGTGTCAATCTCATTGCCCTACTTACTCTTATTTTCTTGGTCTTCAAGAATCTCTTTAAGCTTTATCTTGAAAGAAGAGATAAGATCTTAGGCTATAGATTTAGAAGTCGTCTGGTAATCATTTTTATCACTCTTGTCTTTATTCCTACAGGCATTTTGTATATAGGTGCTGTAAGCCTTTCTACAAATTATATAAACAATTTTTTTTCGATACCTTTGATGGATGGCCTTTCAAATTCAGTTGAATTAGCAAGATCTTTTTATGATTTTGAAAGATCTAAATTGCTTGATGCTGCCAGGCAAATTGCAAAGGGTAATAATATTCAAATAGATGACATAGCTTTTTCTCGGCTAAATACAATTCCTCCAGATGCCACAGATACTATTAAGGAAGCCTTTGAAGGTAAAGAGGGGACTGAGATCATCTCTTCCTATGAAGGAGACATTGTGCGTGCTGCAGTTCCCGTATTATCCAGAGAAAATGTGATAAAGGAGATTTTATTAGCTGAGCTAAGACTTCCCCCCTCTATTTCAGAGAGAGCAGAAAGACTTAGAGCTTTTCATGAAGAAATACTGAAATTACAATCCTTTAAAACCCCTATAAAGATAAATTTCATCTTAGTTATGGGCTTTATAACTTTAATGATAGTCTTTTCTGGTTTGTGGATTTCCCTTAAAATTTCTCAAGGAATAACAGAACCTATTCAAAGACTCGCATTAGCAACAAAGAAAGTAGCAGCTGGAAATCTCAATGTATTAGTAGAGGCAAAAACTGATGATGAAGTGGGCATGTTAATAAAATCTTTCAATCAAATGGTGAAAGAGCTTAGAGAAAATAAAGAGTCTTTAGAGAAGGCCTATTTAGAGTCTGATAGAAGGAGAATTTTTGTCCAAAATATCTTAGAAAATATTAATTCTGGAGTAGTTTTTTTTGACACAGAGATGAAGATAGCTACAATTAACAAGGCTGCAGGTAGTATATTGAAAATTGATACGGACAATTGTATAGGCCTAGACTATGAGGAATTCATCAATAAATTTAATTCCGCTGACTTGAAATCTTTTGTCGATAGTCTTAAAAATAAGAAAATAGTAAATGTGAGGAGAGAAATTAAGTTAGAAATAGAAAGTGAAAAAAAGATTCTCAGTATATATCTCTCAGGAATATGGGACAACTATACAAAAAATTTTCTTGGATTATTAGTGGTCTTCAACGATATCACCACTCTCGTAGAGGCTCAAAACTTGATAGCAAAAAAAGAGTTAGCCCGTAATTTAGCCCATGAGATAAAAAATCCCCTCACCCCTATTAAACTATCAACAGAGAGGCTAATAAAAAAATGGAAAGAAAAGAAGGAAGACTTCGATGCAAACTTTGAACGTCTAACAAGTTTAATAATTTCTCAAGTGGACAGTCTTACCCAATTAGCTGATTCCTTTTCAAAATATGGGAAGATGCCCGAGATAGTCAAAAGTTCTGTAAATGTTCAAAGACTAATTGAGGAAGTTGTTAGCCTATATACAGGCGTTAATGATGTCGAGATAAAGCTGACTTTTGAGGACGATTTACCATTAGCAAGTTTAGATAAGGAACAGATGAAGAGGGCTTTAATCAATATATTAGACAACGCTATAAAGGCAGTCGATGCAGAAGGCCAGATAAATATTGATGTTAAAATCTCTAATGATTTCTTAATAATGGAGATCGCAGATAATGGTCAAGGGATTGGTGATGCTGAAAAGGAAAAGCTCTTTCAACCATACTTCTCAAGGAGGAAGGATGGAACGGGGTTAGGTCTTGCGATAGCCGCAAAGATAATTGCAGATCATGGAGGACATATTTCTGTGAGAGATAATGAGCCAAAGGGATGCATATTTACTATAAAATTACCTTTAATTTGAAGAAGATTCGAGGAGTCTTACAATGCCAAATCCAACTGCCCTAATAATAGATGATGAGGAACCGATAAGGGAGAGTCTTTCTGGTATCCTTGAAGATGAAGGATATGAAGTAATTACTGCCTCTTCAGGAGAAGAGGCGATAGAAATAGTTAAAAATGAAACAATAGATTTAATCTTTTTAGATGTATGCCTTACAGGAATAGATGGAATCGAGACCCTTATAAAGATAAAGGATATAGTTGACATACCAATAATTATGATATCAGGTCATGGGAATATCCCAACGGCTGTAAGGGCTATTCAATTGGGTGCTTACAACTTTCTGCAAAAGCCACTTTCATATGATGAGATTACCCTCATGGCTAAGAGGGCTTTAGAGATGAAGAGGTTATTGTCAGAAAATCGACAGCTGAAAGCACATTTGAGCAAAAAATGGAGACTAATTGGAGAGTCAGATAAAGTTAAATTTTTGAGACAGCAGATTGATTTTGCTGCCAGAAGTAATAGCAGGGTCTTAATCACTGGTGAAAGCGGCACGGGAAAAGAGCTGATTGCAAGATTACTGCATGAGAAAAGTTCAAGAGCAGACAACCCATTCATTGAGGTCAACTGCGCAGCTATACCTCAAGAACTGATTGAAAGCGAGTTATTTGGCCATGAAAGAGGTTCTTTTACAGGTGCGGTGGAGAAAAAGATTGGTAAATTTGAATTAGCAGACAAAGGGACATTATTTTTGGATGAGATAGGTGACATGTCATTGGTAACTCAGTCGAAGGTTCTTAGGGTTATAGAAACCCAAACATTTCAGCGGGTAGGAGGCAATAGAAATATAAAAGTTGATACTCGTATAATCGCTGCAACAAATAAAGATTTACTTAGTGAGGTTCAAAAAGGGACATTCAGAGAAGATTTATATTTTAGATTAAATGTAATATGCATAAATTGTCCACCGCTAAGGGAAAGGTTAGATGATATACCTCTCCTTGTGGAATATTTCATTTCTACTATTAGCGCTGAGACAGGTTTAAAACCGAAGGAGATTAGTCCAGAGGTTATTAAAAGATTTCAAAGTTATAGTTGGGATGGTAATATCAGAGAATTAAGAAATGTTATCGAAAGGATCATGATCATGGTACCTGCAAGATGTGTCCAGCTGGAAGATTTAGAAAAAGCTGGTATATTACAGACTCAAAGAATATCTAAAGAATACGACTATTTTTCTTATAAAACACTAAAGGAGGCTAAAGAAGCTTTCGAAAGGGATTATATTATTAGAAAGCTTAGGGAGAATAAGTGGAACATATCCAAGACAGCTGAGATAATTGCTGTAGAGAGAAGCTCATTACATAAAAAGATTAAGAACTATGATATATCTGAAGAAGAGGTAAAATGAATGTTACTGCTCAAAAGAGTTCATAAAATCTCTTTAAGCTATTAGTTTTACACCTCTAAGTATGGAATAACTTAATGCTCCTTATGCGCCGTACTTCTTTAGTCGCATAGTATTAGCTAAAGCTAAAGGCAATAGATTCATTGCTGGAAATATACCCAATTCCCCTTTCAGACATTCTCTCTCAGTGAATCTTGAGCAGGTCCCACCTAAAACATAAGGAGATTTGAGCATTACAGGAACTGGATGCCAACTATGAGATTTCAACAAAGCTGGTGTGGAGTGATCACCTGTAATAATAATCACATCTGGATTTAAATCGAGTATTTGTGGTAATAGCCTATCGAATTCCTCTATTTTGGCTATTTTACCGCTAAAATCACCGTCTTCACCTGAAGAGTCGATCTTTTTAACATGGAAAAAAAAGAAGTCATAGTCATTATAGACTTCCTTTAAAAATTTGATCTCCTCTTCTACGCCTCCTTCAATCATTGGGGTATCCATTCCCACCAAACTGGCAAGTCCTCTATACATGGGGTAAACAGCTATTGCAACAGCTTTGAGTCCATATACCTCTTCTAAGGAGGGGATTTTCGGTCTTGTTGCAAAACCCCTCGTAAGTATGAAATTTGCTTTTTCTTCATTTTTTAATATTTCTGCTGATTTTTGTATCAACTCTTCGACGATTTTAGCTGTTCTTTCAGCATTTTTAGATTTTGGAACAGGTGGTAAAGGTTTAAGCCCTACCTTTTGTGGATCCGTATCTGGTATTGATGCTGCATCGGGATCTAAGGGTTCAGGGAACCTAATAAGGACTGCAAATCTATGTTCCATGCCAGGTGCAAATATTAACTCTGTTTCATTGATTTTTTTAATACCTTCACTTAGCCTATTAGTAAGTTCTCTATTTTTTTCTGTTGAAATTCTACCAGCCCTTCTATCAATTATCAAACCATCTTTAATAGTAGCATAATTGCATCGTGCTGCAATATCAGTATTTTTTACCTCGAGCCCAAGCCCCAAAGCTTCTAAAACGCCTCTTCCTATCTGGTATTTTAAGGGAGCATATCCAAAAACTCCTAAATGTCCTG
>JAOAEO010000159.1 GCA_026416735.1 Thermodesulfovibrionales bacterium | reverse complement strand
AGAGTTTAGATATAACGGTGGAGGAAGGGATAAAAGAACTTACTACATTATGTGCCAATGAGATAACGATGTCAGATGGAGTAGTAATAAATGAGATACCGACACCGAGGGAATCAGTTAAAAGGCTACTTGAAGCATTAAAGGTGAGAGTGCCGAAGGCTTTACTCCATAGAAGAATAGAAGTAACCACTAAGGGAAAATTCACATCACACAGAGAAATTGAATAACTACAAGAAGTTATCTATATAGGAATATCCATTTTAAAAAGAATATTAGATTATTTTGAAAAATAGCAAGAGAGATTAAATATATATTGATTGTTAAAAATTATATGCAGAAAACCGCCTCTAAATTTAGTAATTTCGGTGGATAGCCGTTAATATTATGAAAGATGCGTTTAAGTTTTATTGAATCATTTAATCATTAATCTTTAGTAATTTTAAGAAATAAGTAGTATTACTGTTGACATCCCCCTTTAATAAGCCAGATGAAACAGCAACACCATAGCACCCTGTTTCAACAACAGATTTTAAATTTTCAACGCTTATTCCACCAATAGCTAAGACTGGAATTTTCACTAAATTTACCACTTTTTTAAGCTCTTCTAATCCTTTTGGGGTGCCTGCATCTTTTGTAGTTGTATAAAAGATGGGTCCAAACCCTATATAATTAGCTCCTCCTTCGTATGCATTAATAGCTTCACTAATGGAATGGGTAGATATACCGATTATTTTATCACCAATAATTTTCCTTGCTTCTTTTAAAGGTAAATCCTCTTGTCCTAAATGAACCCCGTCTGCATCTATTGCTATTGCTATATCGGTGTAGTCGTTAATGCTAAGAATGGCTTTATATGTTTTGGTCAGTTTTCTAAGTTGGATAGCATTGTCATAAATAAGCCTTTTACTATCGATTTTATCTCTGTATTGGACCCATTTTATGCCTAATTGCAAAACGGTTTCTACTATTTGCAAAAGTTCATCAGTATTGAGACCCGATGGTGTTAGAAAACAGATTTTACTAATATTTTTCATATTCATTATCGGTTTGTTTTAATTTTAACAAAAGAATTATTTTCCACTGACTTTCTCGATATATTCAGATGTTCTTGTGTCAATTTTCAGTATATCACCTACCTCTATATGGAATGGGACCTTTACTACTGCACCTGTTTCGAGTTTAGCAGGTTTGCTACTACCGGAAGCGGTATCTCCTTTGAAAGAGGGTTCGGTCTCAACGACAGCTAACTCAACAAACATTGGCGGTTCTACAGTAAGAGGAACTCCCTTATAATAAAGGATTTGGACTGTCATGCCCTCTTTGATAAATTTTTTGGAGTCGCCTAACTGCGACAAAGTTAAAGGTATTTGTTCGAATGTCTCCATGTCCATAAAGTAACAGATGTCACCTTCGGAGTAAAGAAATTGCATCGATTTTTCTTCTAGTTGGGGGATTTCGAATTTGTCTCCTGCTGCAAAGGTTTCCTCAAGAACCCTTCCAGTTTTTAGGCTTTTAAGTTTAGTTCTAACAATTGGAGCTCTCTGCTGCATCTTTACATGTTGAAACTCTATAATTTCAAAAGGTTCGCCTTTATATTCTATTTTCTTGCCCTTTTTAAAATCGGTTGTCGAAATCAAGTTAAACCTCCTACTCCTTAAATTAAACTTTTTTATTTTATCAATCTATATGGTTCTTTATAAAGAGTCTTTTATGGAGATTTGATGATCTCCAATTCTCTGGGTAGTGTGGTCAAAATGAAAGCTTTACCCTCTTTTATCATAACCATGTCTTCTATCCTCACTCCTCCCCAATTAGGGATATAAATACCAGGTTCTATAGTAAAAACCATAGACTCTTTTATTGTCTCATTATTCACTTTAGATATATTTGGCAATTCATGCACATCGAGCCCGACACCATGACCAGTTGAGTGTCCAAAGAATTGATCATACCCTTCTGCTTTGATAATTCCCCTTGCGATACTATCAATATCTTTAGCTTTGACTCCATCCTTAGCAGATAGTATAGCTTTTTCCCTTGCTCTGTTAACGATATTGTAAATCTTTATTTTATCACTGATATCATCTCCATCTATTAAAAAAGTCCTTGTCATATCTGAGAAGTAGCCATTGTATTCTCCACCCCAGTCTAAGATCACAAAATCACCCCTTTGAATAATTTTTTCTGAAGGTTTAGCGTGAGGCATAGACGAATTTTTGCCCGAGGCTACAATTATGTCGAAAGGTATTTGTAAACAGCCTTCCTTTTTTATTTCATATTCAAGCCTAAGGGCTATCTCTTTTTCTTTAACTCCTGATTTGATATAGGGTTTAACCTTTAGAAAAGCTGATTCAGCTCTACGGATTGCAACTTTGATGTATCTAATTTCTTCTTTAGTTTTGTTTTTCCTTAATTTTTCGACAATATTCTGTAGAGGGACTAGCTCAACTTCGCTTCTCTTTAGTAAGTCGAAGAGTGTGTATGAAATGGATGTCTCAAAACCGAGTCTTTTAATATTCAACTTCTTAACTATTTTTTTAAGAGTCCTTTCCCTTTTACCTTTTTCTATATTGATTTCACAATTTCTAACTTCGTTAAATGCTTGTTCTTGATATCTAAAATCTGTGTAAAATAAAATTCGATCTCTAAGAATAAAGGCAAAACCAGAAGAACCACTAAAACCAGTCAAATAACGGAGATTTTTCAAATTGCCAATGAAAAGGGCGTCTAAATTTTTCTTTTTAAGGGTGTTATTGAGAAAACTAAGTTTCTTTGTCAACTTATAAGAGTCCCTTATGTAGATGGTGATATTTTGATATTATATCTTAAGTAAGATCTCCTAAAAAACTATCCGCCTTTCCTCAAAAATAATCTCTCTGAAACTATATTGTTTCCTCATAATTGACAGAAGGGGCAACCATTCTTTAAACCTTTATGTCTCAAAGAAAAATCTGTTTAAAAGGAGGTTATCAGAATGGTTGCCCAGATT
>JAOAEO010000158.1 GCA_026416735.1 Thermodesulfovibrionales bacterium | reverse complement strand
ATATAATGCCTCATCATTGGGAAATACTACTCTAATTCTATTTAGTTTTCTTAACTTTACTGCATCAGTTTTGATATCCATATCCCTAACATATCTTTTTGCTAGTATAGACATACCTACCTTCTCACTTTTTATAATACATAGTAGGAAATTCACACAGATTATTTTACACTCCCCCATCTTACAAAAACTTAACTAGATACTCTTCAATCTTCCCATCATCCCAGTTAGTTGTCTCTTTTATCCCCCTTTTTATTATCTCGAGATACCTTACAGAAGGTCGTTGTTTTTCATCTTCCCAGCAACCAGTGATAGATTTTATCTGATAGCCTTCCTTCTCCCCCAATGGTAAAACTACGTTATACCACGAACTACCTTCTTGTCTTTGTATATCTTCAAATTGAAATTTAGATACCTTCCATAGACGAACTATTGCGTGATGATTTGGATTAGACTCCTTTCTGCAGGATAAGAAGGCAACACCTTTACAATCCCAACGAGAAGAACTTTTAGCGAAGTATAATCTGTAAGGTACGAACATCCACCCTAAATCTTCTGGTTCAGTCTTATCTCTGCTACCTTCATAATATTTATCCTCAAAAAACCCTCCTTTAATATAGTACAAAAACCTTTCTCTAAGCATATTTGAACCGTAAGCAGCATAGATAAGATAACTCATTTTAGAGTCAAAATTAGCTCCTTAATACTTCTAAATCTATACTTCTCAAAATCTTCCTGATTTATTCTTTTGAAAGTCCAAGTAACTCCTGTTAGTCTAGTGGCATCATTGCTCCATTGCTCCATTCGTTTATCCTTATATTTAACATCTATATCCTCTCTCCCTTTTGTTTCTATTATCATATGGTCTCCATTAACCGTCTTTATAACAAAATCAGGATAATAATATCTAAAGTTTCCTGCAGAGTCTCTATACTCTATCCGAAATCCTATCTTAGGAACAATCTTAGAAAAGGCATATACATCATCAACCCTATCTAAAAATTTACTAAAATTCACTTCAAAATCATTGTCACAAGGAACATAATTAAATATACATTTATTAGCAGAATAAACCTTTTTAGAACAGACAAAGGGTTTTGTATCTGATAACTTGACAAGACTAAAGTTATAAGGATTTATCTGAGTAAAAGTCATATTTCTTAATCTCTCCACAAATAATTTTATTAATTTCTCTTGCACTTCTGGAGAACTTAACTTGTAAAGAACTCTCGGATCTTCCAACCTTACTTTTTCAATAAATAACTTTTCTATAACATACTTTTTTACAATAGGATAAAACTTATCGAAAGTCCCCTTTAATTTTAACTCATTTAGTATCTGATTTGTATAATAAGCTATAACACTTCCTGAATCTCTAGGTACAGGTAGCCCCCACTTCCTTTTTATAACCTCCATTCCTTTAAGCATGTCTAAAGCTATATATTCTGTCTCTAGAACTTTATCCTCTAAAGGAATAGAAAGTGAAGGAAAAGAGTTAAGATCATTCTGCTTTATAGAGGGTTCTCTTATGACAATTCTGGGGGATAGAACTGGAAGCTCTATATCTTTATCTGATTTAGCTTGATCTACAAATATTGTCTCTAAATTAATCGACTTTGCAGTATCGAAATCACCAAACTTAATACCTTCTTGAGTTTCTAATTCTTCGAGTATATCTATTAAAGCCTGTGGACCAATAACCTCAAGTATATTTATAGACCTATCAACATCAGCGTCTTCATCTGGAAACATCTTCCTTAATCCTCTTCCTATAACCTGTTCTGGGAGAATTCTTCTTTTTGACGTGTAAGATCTCAGGCCTACAATTACGTTTACATTTCTTACATCCCAACCCTCATTTAACATTAAAGTACTTACTATTGCCTCATAAGGATTCTTTTCCGGATCCGGATCGTCTATAGTTTTTGCAAATTCTCTTGCCTTCTCTAAATCCTCCCTCTTTATCTCACCAGTGCTATCAGTGTGAATTAGTAGAACCTTGCCTTTTAAATCAGAAAAAGAATTAACATAATGAAAAATCTCATCTGCTTCCTTATTTTCTGGACATTGAAAGAAAATTACTGGCTTCTTTGATAAAGGCTTTAACTTATCTTTATATTCTCGCCACCTTCTTATCCCTGCATCAATCCAAGCTCTATACTTCTCAACCACTTTGTCAGAAGCAATTTCCTCAGCCCCCTTAACAACTCCTTTTAAAGGTAATTTAACTATATTCATCTCAATAGCTTCTTTTAGTGAAAAATCAACAATAATCCATGGAAAAAGAGACCCTGTCTCTGTCTTTGGCGTAGCAGAAAAATCTAACTCCATATTAATACCTTTACTATAATGCTCTTGCAAGTTTTTATGCAGTTCCACAAGAATCTTCTTCCAAGCTCTTTCAAAACTATAAATATGGTGCGCCTCATCTTTTAAAATCATTATATTAGGACAAGTAATTAATACTTCCCTTATCCTGTTTTCTTGATATACATCAGAAACATTATTTGCTTTAGGTAAGTCAAATTGACTATCTATATAATCCTCCATTTCTTTTCTCTCATTTCTTCTCTCTTCTAACTGTTGTATATTAGTTAAAAAAAGAACCTCTTCAGGAACGGTAGGAATAGGATCTTCTTTGAGTATAATTGTTAAGCCAAATTCATCTTGCCATTCTGGCGGAATAAAAGGAAATTCCCTAAATACCCTACCATCTCTAAAATCTCTGACAAGTCTATCGTAGATTACATTTCTTTCCCCTGCAATAAGAAGATATTTAGAAGTATAATCATTTTTATCTTCGTATTTATAGTTAAAATACTGCCATACGATACTTAAAGCCATCACAAAAGTCTTTCCAGAACCAGTAGCCATTTTAAAAGCATAAAGAGGGTATTGGTCATAGGAAGGGTCATAGTTCTGTATCTGTCCTTGCCCAAAGTCTCTTGCCATATCTATAAAATTACGTTTCTTCATTACTTCATAGACATAAATCAAAGTCTCAATTGCTTCTCTCTGACAAAACCAAAATTTAAACGATTCGCCATTTACTATATGGTCTTCATAAAACCAAAATTGTAAAAGTCTTTTAGT
>JAOAEO010000157.1 GCA_026416735.1 Thermodesulfovibrionales bacterium | reverse complement strand
GAACAGGTTTAGGTCTTGCAATTGTTAAACATTTGGTCAGAGCCCATGGCTGGGAGATGAAGATAGAAAGCATACAAGATAAGGGGACAAAGGTTAGTCTTATCGTTAGGGAAAATTGATTTTAACCACCCACTATCTTAAAAATGCCTGTTCTTATAAGTTTTATTGCTATAGCTGCTAATAGTAGAGAAGATACTTTTGCAAAGGCTCTGGTCCCATTAATTCCCATGAGTTTAATAATTGCCTCAGAATAGTAAAGAATAAGCCAAGCAATAAAAGAATTCAATATTAGAGAAAAGATAACAGGGATATACCCGAAACTGTCGACTAAAATTAAGGAGGTCGTTAGAGTAGCTGGACCTGCTAATAGAGGAGTACCTAAGGGAACGACACCAAGTGTTGGTGTTCTGTCAAGTTTACTTTCACCAAATTTCAACATATCCGATATGGAGATGACAAGAAGTAAGATCCCGCCAGCAATCATAAAGTCTTCCACCTCTATTGAGAGAGATCTGAGGATCGCTTGCCCAATGATGACAAAAACTATAGCTACTATCACTGCCGTGACAGCAGACTGGTGTGCTACTCTCTGTCTTTCTCGGGGTGACATTTCTTCAGTCATTGCTATATATATTGGCAAAACACTTGGTGCATTTATTGCTACAAAGATTGGTATAAAACTTAGAAAAAAGGGGTGTAAAATTTCCATAATGATGATTTTACAATATTTAGAAAAATATTTAGTATAATTTTATTAAAGTAATTATCTACTGAATCATTACGATTTAGCGGTGACGCTAAAATGAGAAAATTCGAATTTGTGAAAGATGTAAGTGAGAGATTTAGTGGAAAGGCCTATCTTTACAGGGTTGACCCGCCCGTTGAGTATTTTGTAGATGGAGAGACCATAAAGCTTACTCCCTATGTTTGTGCCTCCGCTACATCAGTTCCTCTTTTAGGACCGCAGGTTTTTATCTTCCCAGCTAATGAGAATGGAGAACTATTAGATTGGGGAGAGATAGGCGGTAGAAAAGGAACTCTTGACATAGATAAGGTTATGAGGGAGTGGGCAGGACGATGATTTGAAGAAATTAATTTAATTTAATTATCTTAACGGCTAAAGCCTATAATCAATATTAAAGACATAAGGGGAACGTATGTATTTAGAGGTAATAGATGCTGAAAAATGTGTAGGTTGTCAATGCTGCATGTTTGCTTGTAGCAGAATACATAAAGATACTGGACTTGCTAAAACTTGTATTAGTGTCAGATCGGCAGGTGGTATGCAGCGGGGCTTTTTGGTTACCACCTGTATAGCCTGTGAGGACCCCCCCTGTGCAAGGGCATGTCCAGAAGATGCTCTCATCGTTAGAAGAACAGGAGGTGTCCTTCTTAAGAAGGAGAGATGCACAGGTTGTGGCACCTGTGTGAGGTCCTGTATAATTCGAGCTGTCTTTTGGGATGAAGAGAACAACAAGCCTTTAATATGCTTTTATTGCGGGTATTGTGCAAAGTATTGTCCTTATGGGGTTATCGAACTCCGCAAGACAGAAGCTGAGGTTCTAAAAAAGATGGAGGCAGAAAGTGGAAAAGAATCTGTTTCTAAATAAAGTATTGTATGTGGATTTAACTAAAAAGAAATTTTATACCGAAAACAGAGAAGATCTTTTTAGTAAATTTATTGGTGGTGCTGGTGTAGCTATCCAACTACTGAAGGAAGAATGCCCTCAAGGCATTGACTCCCTCAATCCAGACAATCCCATTGTCTTTGCAGTAGGCCCTTTCACAGGTTTATTTCCTCTTGCTTCAAAGACCGTTGCTATGTTTAAGTCTCCCCATACAGGGAATCTTGGAGAAAGTCATGCAGGCGGTAGAAGTGCTATCTCCATAAGGATGGCTGGATATGGAGCGATCGTAATTAAGGGGGCAAGTTCGAGACCTTGTTATATATCCATAGATAATGATAGGGTCTATTTCAGAGACGCTTCAACCCTATGGGGTATGAGAAGTAGTATAACTGCTGGTCGTCTAATAAGAGCTAATGAAGGATCTTCAGGATTCCGGTCTATTATGAGGATAGGTTTAGCCGGCGAAAGAATGATCCCCTTTGCATGTGTTACTACTGAGACCTATCGCCATTTTGGAAGGCTTGGACTTGGGGCTGTTTTTGGTAGTAAGAAATTAAAAGCAGTCGTAGTCTCAGGAAAGAGATCATTACCCGTCACAGATAAGAAGGAGTATTCAAGACTTTATGACTCTATTTTTAAGACTGCTACAGAATCCCCATTGATGAAAAAATATCATGAGATTGGAACCCCTATAAATGTTCTCGCTTTGAATGAGTCCCAGGGACTCCCCACGAGAAATCTTAAAAACAGCCAGTTTGAAGATGCTATGACTATTTCGGGAGAGAAGATTGCAGAGGGCTATTTAGGAAAACGCCTCGCTTGTGCCCACTGTCCAGTAGCATGTATACATATTGCTGCTTTGAGAGAACCCTATGAGGATGAGCCTTTTTTCTATAAGACTACGATGGTAGGATACGATTATGAACTGCTCTATGCAATAGGTTCTATGCTTGGTGGATCAGATGTTAAAGGGTTATTGAAAATGCTCGATAGAATTGAGGCTTTTGGCTTAGATAGTATGAGTACGGGGGTTGTCTTATCTTGGGCAACTGAGTGTTTTGAGAGGGGTATAATCTCTGAGAGGGAGACTAAAGGATTAAAGCTTAGGTGGGGAGACTATCATAGCTATATAGAGGCAGTGAGAATGTTGGTGGAACAGCCCAATGATTTTTACAAAGCACTTGCAAAGGGTGTAGACTTTGCATCAAACATTTATGGTGGTAAAGATTTTGCCCTTGCCTTTGGTGGCAATGAAATGCCAGGATACCATACAGGTCCTGCTGCCCATGTAGGTTGTTTAGTAGGACTAAGACATAGCCATCTCGATAATGCTGGTTATTCCTTTGATAAAAAACTTATGATTAATAAAAATATATCTTCTGAGGAGATTGCAGAGGCTTTAATCTCTGAGGAAAAGTGGAGACAAATACTCTCAAGCTTGGTTATATGTTTTTTTGCCAGAGAGATATACAAGCCTGATG
>JAOAEO010000156.1 GCA_026416735.1 Thermodesulfovibrionales bacterium | reverse complement strand
CTCTGACTGAGAGGTAACATAAATCTTTCTGCCAAGGAGTCTCTCAATGGGCAGTTTTGAGAATAGTAATATGCTCGATATGCATCCCTCACAGCTAATGGAATGACCTTTTATGATATTATAAAGATCTGGGTTTCTCAAAAACTCTATGGATGAAGAGGGGCTAACATCAATAAAGCCTTCCCTTATCATCCTGTTCAGTTTTGAAGGAACCCCCTCAATAAATTCGTAATTGGATGGCTCTAAACTTTTCTCAACTAAGTAATATATAGGCAAAAGATTTAAATAGGGAATCTTGCCTATTCTTAGCTTTACACTCATCACTTTTCCTAAAATTAAAACATAATATCTCACAAGCTCAAGGATTCGAAAGGCTGCTATTGAGAGGTTTTATCAAAAAATTAAAAAGGGAAGGAGCAATCATCTATCCCCTGCCCACTTCCCTATCTTTTCTCATTTAGACTAAATTACCAAAGTAGCCCAACTACGCTTCTCCCAGCAGCACCAGAGAGCTCTATTATCCCTCCTTTAAAGGTGAGAGCATTCGTAAAACCGGTAGCCCATAAGGCAGTAGTAACAGCTACCGATCTCGTACCTGTATGGCATATCACTATAATCTTCTTATCCTTTGGAAGCCTTTTCAAGTTTTCCTCTTTAAAAACCTCATTCATAGGAATTCTAAGGGTATTCTTTAGAGTAATACCGACTATTTCCACCTCCTGCGGAGTTCTTATGTCGAGTATTACAAATTCTTCCTTTTTCTTAATAAGGTCAAAAAGGGCTTTTGAGTCGATTTCACAAGGTCTTTTGGCTATCATCTCAGGTGTCATTTGAGAAAACATGGCATCAAACTTTTTAGCAGTTTCTTTGTCATAGGCATAGGCGTTACCAAGCAAAAACAAAAAAACAATTAGAAAAATCACTAATTGCTTCATCTCTCTAACCTCCCTTATGGATTTTTATATTTTTAATAATATAAACAATTAAAAAAGTCTTTTTCAAGATTAAAGCTTCGAAATTATGCAAAAAGACATAAAATTTGTGGTATTTTTAGTTGTATTTAGAGATGTTAAAAACTAATAGACGCTAAGACATATAGAATATTTTTCTTCTTTACCACCAAAATGGAAAATCTTTAATAAAAGCCTTTTCGTATATTTTGAGAATCTTAAAATTTTTTAAGCTCCTTTTTTTACTAACTTCGACATTGTTAATTTCTCTTTTATGAACAAGCTTTGTCAATCTAAATACTTCAAAGCTATTAAAGAGGTCTTAGAAGTACCTCTTTTATTTTGTTTTGATAAAACTGCCTTCAAGTCTTTTGTGTATTAGTATATTAAAGAATGTGCATAAGCTGTATAAAAGGAGATCTGAAGAGATGAGCAGCGTTAAAGAAATTGTTATTTATGAGGCTTTATACCTATGTAAGCAAGACTATTTCAAGACTTAAAATTATAAGAAAGAGCCTTTGACTGTAAAGTATAAAGAAAAGAGGCTAAAATATTCGAAACATAGAATAATATTTTTATATTAACTATAGACTCTAATTTTTAGTAATAAAGAGAGCAACCTTAGAGTTAATGGATAACATTTGGCTTTAGAAATGTCTTAAAAATTAGAGCTAAAAATCCAAACTTTTAGTTATAATATCACTATTGCACAAATTAAATAATAAAACTTGGAGGAGGAGCAAATGGCAAAGCCAGTTGTTGATTATGACTTATGTATTGGATGTGGCTCCTGTGCAGAGTTATGTCCAGAAGTCTTTGAGATGAGAGATGATAAGGCATGGGTTATCGGCCCTGACAAATGTAATACCTGCGATTGTGAAGAGGCAGTAAATGCCTGCCCAGAATCAGCTATCAAGCTTGAGTAATTAAAAACAAGGCTCAAGAGATTATCTAATTTAACTCTTGAGCCTTCTTAATTTCTAAAATTTATTTCTTTAAAGGGCTCATACTTCTTCTCTAAGATGAGCCTTCGCTAACTCGATAAAACCATATACTTTTAAATCTACTAAATCACCATCTTGTAATAATCTTTCTAAGGTTTGGTGAATGCCCTTTAAAGGGCTCTTAATTATCTCCAATAACTCGATCTGTTCAGTTCTATATTTTTCCAATAACTTATGGGGAGCTTTATAAGCATTTTTAGCCATAAAGACATCCATCATCTCTGAGGACATACCAGAAGAAATAGGACCTCTTGCTATAAGAATCAATTCATCTGAAAAAAAACCAGTTTCTTCAATTAGCTCCCTTTTGGCAGCTTCAATTGGATCTTCCTCTCTATCATTCAAGCCTGCAGGAAATTCAATAACAAAATTGTTAACAGCAGGTCTAAATTGCCTGACCAGCAAAAGTTCTTTCTTGTGAGTAAATGGTATTACAGCTACTACCCCGCTACAATTTACTCTCTCAACAGCTTCCCAATTTCTCGATTTACCAAAAGGATCGGTATAAGTAAGAATTATTGTCCTTAAGAAAGAGCCCTGCCAACAGATTTTTTTGTCGGTAATTTTCATAGAAATAAAACTTTGTCAAAATTCAATGGTCTATCCAAAAGGCGATCTCATCTGCCTACCACCCATCAGATGGAAATGGAGATGGTAGACTATTTGACCCCCTTCTGGATTACAGTTGGTTAATAATCTAAATCCTCTGTCAGCGATTCCCTTTTCCCTTGCGATCTTATTTGCAACTTTAAATAAATGGGCTATCACTTGATAATCTTCCTCTTGCATATCGAGCATGGTAGGAATGTGCTTTTTTGGAATAATTAGAGTATGGACTGGTGACTGTGGATTAATATCCTCGAAGGCTACAACGAGATCATCTTCGTAAACAAACTTGGAAGGAATCTTCTTGTCTATAATCTTACAAAAAATACAATCAGCCATTTATTGCCTCCTTATTTAGCTGTTCTACAGCTTTCTATAGAAACAAGTCCTTTCTCCTGTGTGACATGCTCCTTTACCATGCTGAATGACTTTTATCAGAAGAGCATCTCCATCACAGTCATAGAGGATCTCTTTTACCTCCTGTAAATCTCCAGAGGTCTCACCTTTCTTCCAATATCTCTGTCTTGATCGCGACCAGAAATGGGTATAGCCTGACTCAAGAG
>JAOAEO010000155.1 GCA_026416735.1 Thermodesulfovibrionales bacterium | reverse complement strand
AACTTATCCTTTCTGAAAACCTTCAACTCACCTGGCTTAAACCTCTCCCAATGCTCATCCGTAAGAGGTTGTGTTGCAATGATAAAACCCCTTTGATCAATGTCTTTTACTTCAGCAAGGTTTATATGCCAGTCTTCATCTTTGAGTTTTATTTCTGGAAATGGTGCTTTTCGTTCTACAAAGCTTAAGCCATTATAACCATCTTTGTCATGATAGCAAAAAAGATGCTTTCCATCTGAAAGAAGACAGTTAAATGTACCAAATTTGTTAATCTCAATAATTAATCTCGCTACTAAATCAAAATATTTTTTACCCTCAAACTCTATCCCTTCTTGCTCAATCATCTCAAGCATATAACAAAAGGCATACTCAGAATCAGTATCTCCAATAGGTCTAAATCTTCCAAGCTTAAGTCTATCTCTGTAACCTCTTAATGTTCCATTATGGGCAAAGACAAAATCTCTCCCATTTAGTTCTCTTTGAAAGGGATGGGTATTTTTATATGCCTTTACTCCAGAACTTGCAAACCTTACATGACCAATAAAGATATTTGATTTAATCTCCTGATAATCCTTTAAAAATTCAGAGAGCTTACTTTGATTTGCTTCAAGAGGCTCTTTATAAACCGCTGCTGCAGTATCACAGTAAAAAGCTATTCCCCAGCCATGATAATTTAGCTTTCCCTTTTGCCTAAATCCCCTGAAAGAGATACTTGGTGTCACTTCCTTGTTAAAACACATTCCTAAAAGTTCACACATGGGTAATCACTCCAATCTTATTTTTTATTATATTCAATTAATAGAAAAATATATAGAAATCAATCACATTGTTTTGATATTATTTAATATGCCAAATCCTTTGAGAGACATAACTCCTTTAATAAATCTCTTAGGAGAAGAGTTAAAAATTCTTCCAGCTACAGGAGGTGCAACAGAGGAAATACTTCATCCTGACCACGATGAGATTGACGACATGATAGCTAATAAAGATATGGAAATTATAGAGAGTTTTGCTGAAACTCCAGAACCAATATTTCCGAATATTTACAGACCCACACCACCTTTATACAGAAAAGATAAGCATATGTTCAGATTTTTCATTGATGGCAGTATCCGTGTTTATTTTTTAGGAACTGGAATTGAAGGAAATCGCTCTTTTCCAATAGAGTTAGCTCAAATTGGCTCTGCTGTTATAAAAAGAGAAGATGATGGGAAAATAAGCATAGCTAAGCATAAACAAGAAGTTCTATTACTCTTACCAAAAAGTGGAGGTATTTCTGATACTCTTTGGAACAAAATTGAGAAAATTGAAAAGCCAGACTGGCTTAAAGTTTGTGATTTTACATTACCAGACCCTCACTCTGATACTAAAAAAGATCCAAGGGATAAAGCAGGTGCAAAAGCAAGATATCTTATGCATGAATTAGAAATTGAACTGATTAAAACAACAGACGGCTTAAGAGATGAAAATAACTGGTTAATATTAGATGGTGCAGTTAAATTAACTGAATTTATAAAAGCTCCTTATCTTATAGGAGTTGCAAAATCATTTAGTAAAAATCCAGTATTCCAATTTGGAAGAAGAACTACTCAGAAAAAAGATATCACTTCAATACTTGCAGGATTAAAGCATGCTCATAGAACAGTTGCTTTCAGTGCCCATGATAATCAAGTGGCTTTCTGGTATGTAAGACTCAGAGAACAAAAAGAAGTTGATTATCCTTTAATGGGAGTCGTAAAAGTTGAATTGCCAAGTCCTGACAGAAAACCCATCCCATCTGAACTTGCTGATTTAATATCAAGAGCTCTTGTTGCCGAGAGAAATGTATCTCCCTATGGGTTAGACCGTCGTTGGCATTGTTCAATTTATCCAATATACATTGCAGAGCAAGTAATAAAGAGTAGATTTTATTCAAAAGATGTTTTGATGGGGTGCATTAAATGGCCTAAACCAAAGATTGGAGGTATAGAATGAACGAAACAGTTGTTAAAGAAATAGGAAAAACCTCTGCCACAGACAGAGACCCAAATACATCTGATAAATTCACATTCTGGCTTGCTCCAAGCGTCATTGTTAATCCCTTTGATATCGTAGAGGTTGAACAGGTAAGCCATGAAGGTGCAAGCAAAACTTATGGTCTTGTTACTATATTAGAGCATCGTACTGATTCTCCAACCCATCTTGCAAATTTTATTTCAAGTAATTTTGGCGAACTCAAAGAAGAGCCTAATACTCCAAGACAAGGTACGACTGTGGCTCATGTAAACGTTTTAAGCAATGATAAAGATATTTATATGCCTGTATCAAGCGATAAAATAGTGAAATTTGCCGATGAGGAAGGAATTCAAATTGCCCTTGGAATAGACTCTATGGAACCTTCTAATAGAATACCAGCTGGTTTAATAAAAATGAGTAATGGAACAACAGCCATAGCATACATTGATCGTCGTTTTGTTATAGGTCCTGAATCCGCCCATGTAAACATATCAGGTATAAGCGGTTTGGCAACTAAAACCTCATATGCGATGTTTTTAATTCAGTCAATTTTACAGACTACCCCGGAAGAACAGAAAGACAAAATAGCTGTCATACTTTTAAATGTTAAACATGGAGATTTACTTCAGATAGACAAAAGGAGAGATAGAGACCTCACAACTGAAGAGTTAGAAATGTGGGAAAAACTTGGTTTAGAACCGAAACCTTTTGAATCAGAAAATATCCATTACTTTCTACCAAGAGGAAGAGATGGAAGAAGACCTAATAGCTTTTTAGAGCCTGATTTTTATTCTATTTACGCCTATGACCTTTCCTCTACAGTTGAAAAACTTGATCTGTTGTTTTCGCAAGTTCCAGATGCCTACTCCACATTGGAATCTATCATAAACGAAATCAAAGAGGGGATACGAAATAGAGAGTCAGAATTTAGAGATATACATAGTTGGACAAACCTTTTAACACAAAAACCTCTCTTTGACCCAGTAACACGTTCACCTGTTAAAGAATGGCGTAATATCAAAGCTTCATCCATAGGAGTTTTCAGAAGACACATGCGTCGTATGGTTCAAGTAGGGCATTCAGGCATTTTTGTTGATGCACTCTCATCGCATGAGAAAATATTAAGCGAAGAAATGCTTAAAATT
>JAOAEO010000154.1 GCA_026416735.1 Thermodesulfovibrionales bacterium | reverse complement strand
GCCTTAAATCGGGAGGCAGGACAGGAATTACATCTAATATCATCCACTCAGGCTTATTCCCCGACTTTATAAATGCTTCGACAATTTTCAACCTCTTCGTTAGTTTCCTCTTCATACCTACAGAAGAAGCTGCCTCGATTTTACCCTTCAATTCTCGAGAGAGGGCTTCAAGATCAACCCTCTTAAGTAATTCCCTAATAGCCTCTGCTCCCATCCCAGCACTAAAACGATTTCCATAATCATTGAGGTATTTCCTATATTCTTCTTCTGAGAGTAATTGCTTATTTTTTAAAGGTGTATCTCCTGAATCGATGACTACATACTCTTCAAAATATAAAACCTTCTCTAATTGCCTGATGGTCATATCGAGGAGTGTTCCTATTCTGCTTGGAACACCTCTTAAGAACCATACATGGGCTACTGGCGTTGACAGCTCTATGTGCCCCATCCTTTCCCTTCTAACTTTTGACTGTATTACTTCTACACCACACTTATCACAAATAACTCCTCGATGCTTCATCCTCCTATACTTACCACAAAGGCACTCCCAGTCTTTGACAGGTCCGAAGATTTTTGCACAAAAGAGCCCATCCTGTTCAGGTTTGAAAGTACGATAATTTATAGTTTCAGGCTTCTTAACTTCACCATAGGATAGTTCCCTTATCTTTTCTGGTGAAGCAAGCTTTATTCTGATAGCATTAAAATTTTTAGGATCCTTAGGTTTTTGAAATATTTCATCTATTATCAATTTAAACCCTCCTGTTTGCCTTCCTTTCCAAAAGTTCAACGTCTAAACAGAGGCTTTGAAGTTCCTTTATCAAAACATGGAAAGATTCAGGGACTCCTGAATTTAATACAGGGTCACCCTTTACAATTGCCTCATACATCTGAGATCTACCAGTGATATCGTCACTTTTAACAGTTAAAAACTCCTGAAGGGTATAGGCTGCTCCATAAGCCTCTAAAGCCCAGACCTCCATTTCACCCAATCTTTGGCCACCAAACTGTGCTTTACCGCCTAAAGGCTGCTGAGTGACTAATGAATAAGGTCCAATGGAACGCGCATGGATCTTATCTGCCACAAGATGGTGTAATTTGAGCATATACATGCATCCCACTGTAACGGGTCTTTTGAAGGGTTCGCCCGTTCTACCATCATATAAAGTAGTCTGTCCAGTAGTTGGAAGTCCAGCTTTTTTCAATAAATCTCTTATTCCATTCTCTTTTAACCCTTCAAAGGGTGGATTGGCAATATAGAGTCCGAGAGCCATAGCAGCCCACCCAAGATGGGTTTCTAAGACTTGCCCAACATTCATTCTGGAGGGGACACCAAGCGGATTTAAAACAATATCGACAGGAGTTCCATCAGGTAAATAGGGCATATCCTCTTCAGGTAGTATCATAGATACAACTCCTTTGTTACCGTGGCGACCTGCCATCTTATCCCCTATTTGAATCTTCCTCTTCATAGCAATATAAACTTTCACAATTTTATTAACCCCTGGAGGTAGTTCATCGCCTCTCTTTACTCTTTCGATTCTCTCTATATATTTTTTCTCTACCTTCCGTATATGGTTATTAATTTGACTACTTACTTCTTCAATCTTCGATTTAAGCATTACATTATCTATTTTGGCCTTTAATAACAGATTAATTTCCTTTATTCTATCGAGATCTCCCTCATCAAGCTGTTTACCTTTAGGGCAGAGAATCTCTTTAGACTGTGGGTCCTTAATATCGTCTAAAAGTGTTTGCCCTTTCAAAAGCTCTCTAATCTTTAGTTCTCTCTCTAATTTTAAAAGTCTGATTTCCTCCTCTAAGTCCCTCTGGAGTTTCTTGATGGCTTCAGCCTCTATCTGTTTTGTTCTTTCATCCTTCTCCAATCCCTTCCTAGACAAAATTTTGACATCAACAACAATACCTTCAATACCCGGTGGAACATACAGGCTACTCTCTTTAACCTCTTCAGCCTTATCGCCAAAGATTGCTCTTAAAAGTTTCTCTTCAGCTGTCAAGGGGGTTTCGCCCTTAGGAGTCACTTTGCCCACTAAGATATCACCAGCCTTTACTTCTGCACCGATTCTTATTACTCCACTTTCATCGAGATTTTTTAAGGCCTCCTCCCCAACATTTGGTATATCTCTTGTAATCTCTTCAGCCCCAAGTTTTGTTTCTCTTGCCTCTACATAGAATTCCTCAATATGAATGGAGGAAAAAACATCATCTTTCACCAATCTCTCACTAATTAATATGGCATCTTCAAAGTTGTAACCTCCCCAAGGCATAAAGGCGACTAAAACATTTTGTCCAAGAGCTAATTCCCCCCCATCAGTAGATGGACCATCTGCAAGTATACTTCCCTTTTCGACTCTATCTCCAACATTAACAATAGGTCTCTGATTCATGCAAGTACCTTGGTTAGAACGCCTAAACTTTATGAGATCGTATATATCAATTATGTTAAAGTCATCTCCAGGTTCAGTAGCTCGAACCACTATCCTTTTAGAGTCTACGCTTTCAACAATACCTGCTCTTTTTGCAATTACAAGCCAGCCTGAATCTCTTGCAGCCACATATTCCATGCCAGTTCCTATGTATGGTGCTCGTGGATTCAATAAAGGAACTGCTTGCCTTTGCATATTTGAGCCCATTAGTGCTCTGTTGGCGTCGTCGTTCTCTAAAAATGGTATTAATGATGCAGAAATCCCAATGATTTGTTTTGGTGAGACGTCCATATATTTGACATTTTCAACCTTATCCATTTTGAAATCGCCACCAATCCTTGCTGAAACAACCTCGCCGATGAGGTTTCCTTCTGAATCTATAGAGGATGTAGCCTCTGCAATTAAATACTTCTCACTATCTAAGGCTGATAGATAAAGTATCTCATCTGTTACTCGTCCATTAACTACCTTTCTATAGGGAGCTTCTATGAAACCATAATCATTTATCCGAGCATATATTGCAAGAGATGTAATCAAACCAATATTAGGTCCTTCAGGGGTTTCTATTGGACAAATTCTTCCATAATGAGTAGTATGGACATCTCTGACTTCAAATCCCGCCCTTTCCCTTGTTAAGCCACCAGGACCAAGGGCAGAGAGCCTTCTCTTATGTGTTATCTCAGACAAAGGATTTGTCTGAT
>JAOAEO010000153.1 GCA_026416735.1 Thermodesulfovibrionales bacterium | reverse complement strand
GCCTGGGACGATCCAATTCTTAATGAGTAGATATATCCTTACGAAAAATCATAAAATTGGTAGCTTTATTAAAGAAACTCTCTTTAGAATGGCTAAGGGCGGAATATATGATCAATTATTAGGGGGCTTTCACAGATATTCTGTAGATGCCTCGTGGATTATTCCTCACTTTGAAAAGATGGCAGACGACAATGCGTGGCTTTTGAGAAATTATTTACAAGCTTACGAAATTTTTAGAGAAGGCTATTTCAAAGAAACTGCAGAAGGGATAATAAGATTCTTCTATGATACTTTAACCGCTCCAGATGGTGGTTTCTATGCAAGTCAAGATGCAGATATAACGCCTAATGATGAAGGTAGCTATTTCACCTGGACAGATGACGATTTAAGGAGTATTTTAACTCCTGATGAATATAATGTCTCGAAAATGCATTATTTTGATAAGAATGGGTCTATGCCTCACGATCCATCAAAGAAAGTGCTCTTTATAGCTAAGGACTTAGCAGAAATTGCAATGGTAACCAAAATTGATATCGGAAAAGTTAAAGAACTCATCCTCAGTAGTAAAAGTAAGCTCCTTAGGGAAAGGAAGAACAGAAAAGCACCTTTTGTAGATAAGACTTTATATACTTCTATTAATGGTATGGCTATAACTTCTTTTATTAAAGCCTTTAGATCTTTAGGTTACTCTAATCTTAAAGAGTTTTCACTTAAGAGTTTAGATAGGATTCTATCTCTCAATTTCGTAGATAATATCCTCTATCGATCTGAAGGTACAAAGGCTATTCTCGATGATTATATTTATCTGATTGAAGCCTGCCTTGCTGCTTATGAGGTTACCGCTGCAGAAGATTATTTAAAGAAAGCAATTCAATTGATGTCTATTTGCATAGACAGATTATGGGACAGAGACTTTGGCGGATTCTTTGATACAGAAGATGACATCATGGGTATAAATTTAAAAATAATAGAAGATACACCACACCCATCGGCAAATTCTATTGCAATTGAATTGCTTATGAAATTAAGCTTTCTTACTAATGAAGAATCCTATTTTCATATGGCAGAGAAATGCCTCAAAGTCTTCTATTCAAGAGCGAAGGACATCCATATACATGCTGGTAGTTATTTTAACGCAATGGATGGTTATTTTAATCCTTTAAAATTAGAGATATACTCCAACAAAGATAGTGCTCTCTTTAGAAAAGCTTTACGTAATTTTTATCCCCATCTATACTTATCTCATAAAGAGAATAAGGGCTTTGTAATTCCTTGCTTCAAAAACACCTGTTATGAACCAATCAAAAGTTCTGAAGAGTTTGACTCCTTTATAAATAATCTATTCAAATTTTAGGTTGTAGTCTAATGCTTCCGTACTCTTATCCGATGTCTTAGATACTTGTCTATCTCAACAACAAATATGACAGTAAGTGAAATTAGAATGATGTTAACCCATTCTGATAGTGTTATCGGTTCAGTTCTAAAAACCCATTGTAAAGCTGGCACATAAATAAAGGCAAGTTGAGCAAAGAAAGCTGCTATCATTGTATAAAATAGAAAAGGATTGCTCATTGGGCTAATTCTAAATATAGAGATAAACTCTGAGCGTGAATTCCAAGCATGAAAAAACTGGAAGAATACCATGGTTGTGACAGCTATAGTTCTTGCTTTCTCGAGGGAGACTCCGCTTTCGAGTGCATCAATGAAGGTATATACAACTCCAATTGAAATAAGCATACCTACCATAGCACTCCTTTGGAGCATAAGCTTGGACATGATACCCTCCTTAGGACTCCTCGGAGGTCTTTTTAGAATCCCCTTTTCTCTTGGTTCAAAGGCAAGGGCAACATCTTGTAAACCATTTGTAACGAGATTTATCCACAACAATTGAGCTGGAACATAAGGTATTGGTAATCCCATTATCATCGTAATAAGGATCGAAATCACTGCAGCAAAACCGGTAGGGATCAAAAAGAAGGTTACCTTTCTTATGTTATCAAAGACTACCCTACCCTCTTCTACTGCATTCACTATAGTAGCAAAATTATCGTCAACAATAACCATGTCAGATGCTTCTTTAGCAACATCCGTTCCGCTCTTTCCCATCGCTACCCCTATGTGAGCAGCCTTTAAAGCAGGAGCATCATTAACTCCATCACCAGTTATTGCTACTATGTTTCCATGTCTTATGAGTTGTTGAGTAATTCTTAGTTTATGCTCAGGTGAAACTCTCGCAAAAACAGAAACATCCTTAATTTTATGAAAAAGCTCC
The DNA here is from genome assembly GCA_026416735.1 of Thermodesulfovibrionales bacterium. GTDB lineage: Bacteria > Nitrospirota > Thermodesulfovibrionia > Thermodesulfovibrionales > Dissulfurispiraceae > DYHD01. The sequence goes on along the minus strand of JAOAEO010000153.1, from coordinate 904 downwards.
TCATTGCTCATTCTCTCGATCTCTTTACCTGTCAAAACTTTACCACCATCTCCAGAAATTCCTAACATTTTTGCTATTGCTTGAGCAGTGGCAGCGTGATCTCCCGTTATCATAATAACTCTAATTCCAGCCTCTTTACATTTGCTGATTGCCTCTATAGCCTCAGGTCGTGGAGGGTCTATCATCGCCTGTATTCCAGCAAAGATTAAATCACCCTCAACATCATGGTGAGTAATCTCTGTTACATCATGGGAAGCTTCTTTGTATGCCATAGCTAAAACCCTCATACCCTCTTCGGCAAATAGATGTGCTTGATTAAGTATTTCTGCAGTTCTTGGTTCAGAAGATATAGCACACCGTGTACACATTTCGAGGAGTTTTTCGGGAGCTCCCTTTATGAATATAAGCTTTTTATGACCATGGCTATGCAAAGTAGCCATATATCCCCGTTCTGACTCAAAGGGTATTATAGCTAACAGGGGATAGTGTTTTCTTTCTTCTTCGGGAATCAACCCCGCTTTCATGGCTGAGACTATTAAAGCTCCTTCGGTAGGATCGCCTTCGACCTTATATTCCTCGTTTTCTTGATATACTCTCGATTCATTACATAATAATCCTATTCTTAAGGCCATCAATAGATGTCTATTTGCTTTTATATTGATAGGTTGTGAATCATGTAAAATCTCTCCTTTTGGGTTATAACCTGTGCCAGTGACTCTATAAACATACTTCCCGTCAAAGATTGCCTGAACAGTCATCTCATTTTTCGTTAATGTGCCAGTCTTATCAGATCCAATAACTGTTGTACTTCCAAGGGTTTCTACAGCCGTTAACTTCCTAATTATTGCATTTCTTCTTGCCATCCTATTTAATCCAATTGCCATCGTTATGGTGACTACTATAG
>JAOAEO010000152.1 GCA_026416735.1 Thermodesulfovibrionales bacterium | reverse complement strand
ATAAGAGACAGGTGTTATCGTCAACGGCCTGTTCGTTGCCATTTCGATGACCTCTGGCGGTGGGGCATGGGATAATGCCAAGAAGTATATTGAAGACGGTGCTTTTGGTGGTAAGAAATCGGATGCCCATAAGGCTGCAGTCACAGGAGATACCGTTGGAGACCCTTACAAAGATACAGCAGGACCTGCTATCAACCCGATGATTAAGGTTGTCAATATAGTAGCTTTATTGATAGTTCCTCTGATGAAATAAAATTGCTTTAAGAAGCCGGTAATAGACTTTTCTATTATCGGCTTCTTAAATTTTTTGGATTGTTGGATTCTCTTCCTGAAGCTATGTTAATCCCGATGATTCTTGCTTAAGATTTATTGTATTGTTTAAAATAAAGATATCAATCTAAGAGTTAGAGACTTGGAGGTACAGTTTTGAAAGAAAAAATACACCCAGAATATTATAAAGCCAAAGTAATTTGTGCTTGCGGAGAAAGTTTTGAGACTGGCTCAACTCGAAAAAGCATTAGAGTTGATATTTGTTCCAAATGTCATCCCTTTTTTACAGGGAAACAAAAGATTATAGATACTGAGGGTAGAGTAGAGAGATTTAAAAAGAAGTACTCTAAGAATTAGCTTTTTGCTTAAAGATGGGATTAGAGGCTTAGGAATTTGTTTCTAATCCTATTTTATTTTGTAGGAAGTAGACTGTATAAGAATAATAAGATTAATGTAAGTAGTTCATTATGAAAAGCATTGGTGGTCAAGCGGTAATAGAGGGTGTAATGATGAAATCTTCGGTGGGATGGGTAGTAGCAGTAAGAAATCCCCAGGGGGAGATCAATCTAAGAACTTCGACAATAAAGAAGCCAAGCAAAATTTTGCAGTTGCCCATAATTAGAGGAGTATATGCCCTATTGAGCGCTTTAGTAGTGGGTATTAAAGCAATTGAGTTTTCATCGATGATAGCTTATAAAGATAAAGATGAAAAATCGTTAGGTTTCTGGGGTATTGCTCTATCTATAGTTTTAGCTTTAATTATAGCTATATTGCTATTTAAGTTCTTCCCCCTTCTTTTAACTACTGTTTTAGGTCATTACTATCAAAATTTATCTAGCAATTCACTTTTTTTTAATCTAATGGATGGTGTTTTAAGAGTAGGAATATTTCTTTTGTATGTTTTCATAATTGGTTTTTGGAACGATATGAGAAGAATATATCAATATCATGGAGCAGAGCATAAAGTAATTCATGCCTATGAAGCTGGAGAAGAATTAACTATAGAAAATGTTAAGAAATATAAGCCTTATCATCCAAGATGTGGAACGAGCTTTTTATTGATAGTAATGATCACGAGCATTATTGTTTTCATCTTCATACCTCAACATTGGACATTTACTGAGAAGTTTTTTTCGCGAATCATCCTTATTCCAGTTATTGCAGGTTTATCTTACGAGATATTAAGGATTACAGCGAAGTTGGGGGGGAGGAGTATTTTAAGACTGTTAATTTTACCTGGTCTTCTTTTACAGAGATTAACAGTTAGAGAACCTGACGATTCTCAGATTGATGTTGCCATCACAGCTATCAGAGAGGTTATAAAATTAAGCGACAGCTCTCAGTAGGTAGGTGTCAAGAATGCTTAATAAACTTTTATTAATTGAAGAAAAATACAATGAAATTACTGAAAATCTAATGAAACCTGAAATCTTAGGAAATTCATTAGAATATCAGAAATATACGAAGGAACAATCTGAACTGGAACCCCTTTATAACACGATTCAAGAATACAAAAAGGTGCTTAAGGGAATTGATGATGCAGAAGAGTTATTAAGAGATAGCGATGGAGACTTGAAAGAACTTGCTGAAGAAGAACTTGAATCTCTTAAGAAGAAGAAAGTCGAGATTGAAAGGCAATTGAAATTAATGTTAATACCAAAGGATCCAAGAGATGAAAAGAATGTTATTTTAGAAATCAGAGCGGGCACAGGTGGAGAAGAAGCTGCTCTTTTTGCTGCGACCCTTTTTAGGATGTATACAAAATACGCTGAAAAAAAAGGTTGGAAAATCGAAATAATTGACTCAAACCCGACAGGACTTGGTGGTTTTAAAGAGGTTATAGCAAGTATTTCAGGCAAGAACGCTTACAGTAGATTGAAGTTCGAAAGCGGAGTTCACAGAGTTCAAAGAGTTCCTATTACCGAGGCTTCTGGCAGAATTCATACCTCTGCTGCGACAGTCGCGGTCTTACCAGAGGCAGAAGAAATAGATATAAAGATAGATGATAAAGATTTGCGGATAGACACCTTTTGCTCCTCAGGTCCAGGTGGACAGGGTGTTAATACAACCTATTCCGCAGTGAGGATTACTCATATACCGACTGGTATTATTGTTCAATGTCAAGATGAGCGTTCGCAAATTAAAAATAAAGAAAAGGCGATGAAGGTTCTCCGTTCAAGGTTACTCGAAATGGAGATTGAAAAAAAAGAAAGAGAGAGAGCTTTGGATAGAAAGACTCAGGTAGGTACTGGAGACAGAAGTGAGAGGATCAGGACTTATAATTTTCCTCAGAACAGAGTTACAGATCACCGAATTGGTCTCACTCTCCATAGACTCGAACAAATTTTAGAAGGTGATCTTGACGAGATTATAGATTCACTAATAACACATTTTCAGACATTGAAGCTCAAAGATATATAGCCTTAAAAAATTTATTTTCCGATTATATTCCCCCCTGAAACATGAACAGATAATGCACACATCCGACATAAAGACTAATAGATCATATTTTTAAAAGGTATATTCGATTTTAAAAGCAGAATAAGAGGCTAAAGAATGTTTCAGTATACACCCCTTTTACTTTTCTTATGAACATTGTTATCTTACTGAAAGTTTACTGCTATTAATACAATGAATTAGATTTGTTAATATAAAACTATAAAATTTCGTTAATACAAAATAAGAAAAAGATGAAAAATTCAAAAATGAAAATATAAAAATCAAAGGGGTTGACTTTTGAAAGGGGACAAAAACACCTCTTAACTGTTAAAGTCAGAACACTTTTGGCTTACAGGAAGGCTTATTTTACAGAATTTATTTTGATAGAAATAATTTTAAGAATTTTTAAAATTAAAATGGGCAGTCGCAGAATCGAACTGCGGACACGAGGCTTTTCAGGCCTCTGCTCTAC
>JAOAEO010000151.1 GCA_026416735.1 Thermodesulfovibrionales bacterium | reverse complement strand
GATTAAAACTCTACTGAACTAATTCAATAAAGATAGGCATTGTGAAATTCTAAAAGAGAGGAAAATTCATAAAAAGGACATTTTAAAGCAGCCTAATTTTTAATTGATTTTAATTTTTGTATATTTATTTCATAAATATTGGAGTTATAGGCTGTGATATCCCATCTATTTTTAACGAACTTCACTATTTTATTAGGTGAAGTCTATTTTATTACTTTTTTATTCTTAGATTTAATTAAATATCGATTATCCTAAATTTCCATTTTTAAGCACTAAGATTTTATAATAGCTTAAGAATTTTTCTTTTTTATGAGTATCAAATAGTCATGTCTTTAAATATAGTCGTCAAAAGCCTTAAAGTTAATAGGGGGTCCTCTTTTCCTTAAGCATTTTTCTGAGGAGGTTATAGTTTTAACAAAAAAACAAAATATATGTATTAAAGAAATTTTATTCGATTTTTTAAAACTTTCTGCTTGAGGCTGTTCAGTAATGGAAAAGTTTAACTAAACTTTCATGCGACAGTTAGATACAGGAAATATTACAAAAGCATCTCATTTTCTGATATTATATTTTTGTCTCACCAACAAATTCAGAATAGAGGGATATACTGAAATCTTATTTAAAGTTGATCATAGAGTTTAGAGTAATTCCTATGATAGGATGATAACCTATTTTTTAATATGAGTAAGTTTGAGATATTAGATTTGTGGATGCGTAGTGTTATTATATAGGGATAATATAGAGAAAGATTAAGAGAGTCTAATAACTGGCGTTAAAAAGATAGTTAGAGGGTTCATATATATTTCATCACAGCTTTGTCTCAATCTATTTATAGGTAAAATGAGTTTTTACTATGGTAGAAATAGAGTGGTAGCTTAATAGATTGAAGATATATAAGAAAAGGCTTTTATGAGAATTTTTTGATTTAGGGGTAAAAAGAAAAGTAACAGCTTATAGATGTTTAGTTTTAAAGCTTCTGTGAGTTGTTGATGAGACTTTCTCTTTTGAAAGGAGGTGAAATCTTGAACACACCCTTTATGAAGCCTTTAACATGGTATTTAATATTTGTAGTTTTTTTAATCTCCATCGTCCCCAAAGTAGAGGCTGGATTTGCTCCCTCTGAATTTCCACTAACAAATTCAGATAGACTGAAGGATCTTGACACTATTCAAAAAGTTTTAGAAACCAAAGCTATCAAACAGAGGCTTGAAGATCTGGGTTTTACTTCTGAAGAGATTAACAATCGCATATCTCAACTGGATGATCAACAGATTCACTGGCTTGCAAAGCAGCTCGATGATCTTAAAGTGGGAGGCGATGGTCTTGGAGTCATTGTAGCATTATTGGTCATTGTGATTTTAGTTGTTCTTTTACTACAGTTGACAGGCCATAGAGTTATAGTAACCAAATAATTTTTGGTGATAACCAATCTTTACTACGTTAGTTTTTTTATTGCTATACCCTGCAATTGATTGCAGGGTATCAAATTTAAAAATGCAACTTTTAATAAATATTAGTATAGTCATAACAAAGCTTATAAAAATAAAATGAAACCTGCATCGATACAACACTTAAAATCCTCTGGTGGAGTCATCTTCAGAAGAGTGGAGGAAAAGATTGAGATTGTGCTTATAGCAGTAAAAAATAAAACTGTATGGACTTTACCTAAAGGATTGATAGATAAAGGGGAAAATGCTGAGGAGGCTGCAATAAGAGAGATACTCGAAGAGACGGGCCTCTATGGAAAGATAGTTAGTTTCTTAGGAGAAAACTCTTATTGGTTTTATATAAAAAATGACAATGTAAAATGTAAAAAAACAGTTTTTTATTATTTAGTAAAATGTTTAGACGGTGATCTCAAAAATCATAGTTGGGAAGTAGATGAAGCAAGATGGTTTAGCATAGACGAAGCAATAGAGAAGGTTTATTACAAAAGTGACAGAGAGATTATTCAAAAAGCTAAGGAGATTTTATTAAATCTCAAGGAGTAAAAAACTTTAGCTTTATTTTTAATAATTATGGGGCAAGTTATATCGTTACAAAGTCTCAAGGAGAAGCTTATAGACATAAAAACACAAGGAAAAAAGATCGTATTCACTAATGGATGTTTCGATATATTGCATATAGGACATGTAAGGTATCTTAAAGAAGCAAAAAAATTTGGAGATATACTGATAGTTGGATTGAACTCTGACCTATCTGTAGCCTCTTTAAAACCATTTAGACCTATCATACCTGAAGCAGAGAGAGCCGAGATAATAGCATCTCTCGAGATGATCGATTATGTGGTCATTTTCAATGAGGAGACCCCATATGAGTTAATTAAAGAAGTGAAGCCAGATGTCTTAGTAAAAGGGGGGGACTGGAAAAAAGAAGACATAGTAGGTTCTGATTTAGTCTCAAAAGTTTTTAGCCTATCCTATGTAGATGGGATCTCTACAACGGATATCATTAAAAGAATATTAGAGAGATTTTCTAAAGAAACTACTTAGTTTAACGACACCCTATTTTTTCATTTCTCTTATACTTAGATTGTTTAAGCCATACTCTGGCGGAAAACCCAAACAATGCCAGATTAATATAGCGAAATAAAGTTTACTTCTCTCAACAGCTTTTTTGTAAAGAAAGGCCGTTAAAAAGCAGAAGAGAAGGTTGAGTATTAAACTAAGAGCCAGTTTTAGTAATAACCCGATCATCAAGGGCACTAAGATCTTCGCTCCATAATGTTTTTTGAAAAATATGTATCTCGATCTCCAATACTCTATTCTCGCATTTATTTGAAATTTTTTAGCAGTTTGGCCTTGGAGATGGTATACCTTTGCATCGGGATGGAAGAAAATCAACCAGCCCTTTTTTCTCATTTTGAGACACCAATCTGTCTCTTCAAAGAAAAAGAAAAAACTTTCATCCATTAATCCAACATCATCTATTGCTTCTTTCTTGATCACTAAAAAAGCTCCTACAAGGGATTCAACTTCGAGAGGCTTACTAATATTGTGCTCTTTACCAGGATATTTTTTAGGTAAAAACTTCCGTAAAAGGGATTTATTGAATAATTCTGTTACTAAGGTAGGAGTATATGCTATAGAATTTTGTTTCTTCCCATCTAAATCTAAAAGCTGTCCACCGCAGATACCAACTTTTTGATTACTATTCATAAAATCTATCACGGTTTCTACTGCCTTATCG
>JAOAEO010000150.1 GCA_026416735.1 Thermodesulfovibrionales bacterium | reverse complement strand
GAGTATGAGATTCATATTATTAGGAGCACCTGGTGCAGGTAAAGGGACTCAAGCAGTAATGCTTGCAGAGAAATATAATGTTCCTCATATTTCAACAGGTGATATCTTTAGAGGCAATATTAAAAATGGAACTGAACTTGGGAAAAAAGCAAAAGAATATATAGATAAGGGTATGCTTGTTCCTGATGAAGTTACAGTTGGAATAGTAAAAGATAGAATACAGCAAGATGACTGCAATAAAGGGTTTATACTGGATGGTTTTCCTAGAACCATACCCCAGGCTGAATACCTCGATATGGCTCTTCAGGAAATGGATGTAGAGTTAGATGCAGTCTTGAATATTTATGTACCAGAAGAAAATATTATTAAGAGAATGTCTGGAAGAAGAGTTTGTCCTGTTTGTGGAATGAGCTTCCATATACACTTTAACCCACCAAAAAACGAGGGTAAATGTGTTTGTGGAGCAGATCTGATACAGAGGGAAGACGATAAGGAAGAAACTGTTATCAGCAGATTGAAGACTTATCATGAACAGACAGAGCCTCTAATTGAATACTACAAGGGTAAAGGTAAGCTTATAACAGTTGTAGGACAGGAAAAAATAGAGGATACCTCAAAGGAATTAATAAATGCTTTATCGGGAATATCAAAAAGCATGTAAACCATTTAAATGGTATTCGGATGGGTGCTAAAAATGATTTCAATAAAGTCTAAAGCAGAAATTGAATTAATGAAGAAGTCAGGGGAAATACTGGCTCAAGCCTTAGAAAAAATGAAGGAATCAGTTAAACCAGGAGTTACTACTGGAGAACTTGACAGGATAGTTGAGGACTTCATTAGATCAAACGGTGCTATACCTTCTTTTAAAGGCTACAAGGGATTGCCGGGAGCAGTTGATTATCCTGGAAGCATATGTGCGTCAGTAAATGATGAAGTAGTACATGGGATACCGGGTTTAAGAGAGTTAAAAGATGGAGATATTATAAGTGTGGATATCGGAGTATACCTAAACGGATACCATGCAGATGCAGCTAGAACCTTTCCAGTAGGCAACATTTCTGAAGAGGCTCAAAAGCTGATCGACGTCACAAGACAGAGCTTCTACGAAGGCATAAAGCATGCAGTTGATGGAAACAGAATAATTGATATTTCCATAGCAATACAAGATTATGTTGAAAATAATGGATTTTCTGTTGTACGTGAATATGTAGGACACGGAATAGGAAAAGAAATGCATGAGGCTCCACAAATCCCGAATTACCGTACTAGAGAAAGAGGTCCAAGACTACAACCCGGAATGACACTAGCCGTGGAACCGATGGTGAATACCGGTAAGTATTTTGTCAAATTACTTGAAAATAAATGGACTGTTGTAACTGCAGATGGTAGCTTGTCTGCCCACTACGAGAATACAATCGCCATTACAGATGCAGAGCCTATTATTTTGACAAAAATCTGATGTAATGAAAAATTACATTTTAATTGCAGTTTTCTTAAATTTATTTTATTATATTATTTGGCTGCAATTATTCGGCATATACCGCCGGGGTATACTGACGGTGTAACCGAGGGACAAAACTTGAATATAGCTATGCAGTTGCAGAGGTGGTTTGATTGGATATTACCTTAGGTCAGGTTGTTTATTCCAAGGGTGGAAGGGATGCCGGAAGAAAATTTATTATTTTTGATATAATAGATGAGTCATATGTGCTATTAGTAGACGGTGATCTCAGGAGAATAGATAAACCTAAAAAGAAGAAACTAAAACATTTGGAACTTACTAATGATGTAATAGTTACTTTGAGTGAAAGAATTAAAAATAAGCTTAAGGTGACAAATTCCGATATAAGAAAAGCTCTTGCAGAGTTTGAAAGTAAAGAGCATGATACTTAATGATTTTATCTGAGTGTTAGAATCGCCGTGCATAGAAAAATGTAATTACAGCATTGACATATAAGTTTGCTGGGTTACTACTTGAGGAGGTTTGAAGTTTTGGCTAAGGAAGATGTAATTGAAGTAGAAGGAAAAATAATAGAAGCGTTGCCTAATGCGATGTTTCAGGTAGAACTTGAAAACGGACATAAGGTTTTGGCTCATATATCAGGTAAACTTAGAATGAACTTTATAAGAATTTTACCAGGGGACAAGGTGACAATAGAACTTTCTCCTTATGATCTTACCCGTGGTAGAATAACATGGAGAGCTAAGTAGGAAAAGGAGGGAGTAACGATGAAGGTAAAACCATCAGTTAAAGTAATTTGCGAAAAATGCAAAATTATAAAGAGGAAAGGCAGAGTAATGGTTATCTGCGAAAATCCTAAGCACAAACAGAAACAGGGATAATTGAAAGTCAATGTTTGAAATTCCCTTTGAGATTAATGACAATTGTGGATTTCTTGGGGAGGAAAATAATAAAACAATTGATAATTGACAGTTGACAATGTATAATGGATACAATGCCAATTTAGCCTGGCGTTTTTAATATTATAATTGTCAGTTATCAATTGAAAGCTAAGTTTAAAATTACATCTAGGAGCGGCTGCATGACTGGAAATGGACAGTTATGTCCTTTGATGATAATTTATATAATCTAATGTCAGTTTGCAAATGAATATAGTCTTTTAAAGATAATAATAAGATGCACTGATAAAACTGAAATTTCGACAAACACATAATGTGTATTTTGCCGAATTTCGTAACTACATGAAAGCCTAGAAAACATAGCTTTCATGCTTTAAATTTGTCAATTGTCAAATATCAATTGTCAATAAGATTTAGTGGAGGTGTAAAAAGAATGGCTCGTATTGCCGGAGTTGATTTACCCAGAGAAAAAAGGGTAGAAATTGGATTAACTTATATATATGGAATCGGAAGGGCTAAATCAAATGTTATTCTTTCTCAAACTGGTATCAATCCTGATACAAGGATTAGAGATCTGACAGACGATGAAATAAGCAAGCTCAGAGAATTAATAGATAAAGAGTACAAAGTTGAAGGTGATTTGAGAAGAGAAATCGCTTTAAACATAAAGAGGCTTATAGAAATCGGTTGTTACAGAGGTAGAAGACATAGAATGGGTCTTCCTGTAAGAGGACAAAGAACTAAGACAAATGCTAGAACTCGTAAAGGTCCTGCTAAAGCAATTGCAGGTAAGAAAAAGTAATTAGAGGGAGGTTGATGTAAACGATGGCGACTAAAGT
>JAOAEO010000014.1:19500-19857 GCA_026416735.1 Thermodesulfovibrionales bacterium | reverse complement strand
GATATAGGTATGAAAGCTCATTTAGAACTCTTCAAATCTAGTCTGAGCGATTACTATAATTTGATTTCCTCCAACAAAGAAGTTTCTAAAAGAGACCTTTCTCATCTTTGTGGAGACGCTACCCCACATCATCTTTATGAATCCATAATCGCAGTGATCAAAATAGTAAACTTCCTTCAATCTTCCCATTTATTCACCCTTCACTTTGTTTTAAATATGGAAAACATAGGTAGATTAGCAACTTGGTGTTTTGACAATAGCCTCTTTACTAGAATAACAGATCTTTTATCGAATAAAAGAATTTATTTTGAAGATATCGATTATCCTGATATATTGGATATCACGGGATTCTTTAGT
>JAOAEO010000014.1:0-19490 GCA_026416735.1 Thermodesulfovibrionales bacterium | reverse complement strand
TTTAACTAATTCAAAGTTTAATGTCCTCAGAAAGTTTTGCCACCTTGCAAAAGAGAATATTTCTGCTCTTATAGAAATTAAAAACTTCCAAGTAATCTGTCATATGATCTCTAATAACACGAAAACTATTATAGCGAGTAGTCTTTGAAGATGTTAATTGCCTTAGTTTAAGGTAAAATAGGTTGTCATACAGTGTGCGAAATTTAAAAAGGGATAAACTAAGAATTTAAATATGCAGAAATTTAAAAGAATTCCAAGCCCAATATCTATCGGTTTGATTCTTTCCTATAGATGTTCTGCCGCTTGTAAACACTGTATTTACGCCTGCTCTCCTAAATGGAACTCCGATTGGATTTCTGAAGATGCCTTACACGGGATATTTCAACAGCTTTCGGGTAAATTGATGCCTGACACTTATGGTCCTAATTCTACGGGATTGAATGCCGGTTTACATTTCACAGGAGGAGAACCCTTTTTAAACTTTGATTTACTATGTAAGGCAGTTGAATTAGCAGAAAAATATAAGATCCCTTCCACCTTCGTTGAGACGAATTGCTTTTGGGCTATCGATGAAAAAACGACAAAGGAAAAACTCCAGACTCTTAAAAAGAAAGGATTAAAGGGGATCATGATTTCAGTGAATCCCTTTTATCTTGAATATGTTCCCTTTGAGCGGACCGATAGAGCCATCAAAATTAGCCTCGACATCTTCGGCAGAAATGTAATGGTATATCAGGTTGAATACTATAAAAGATTCAAACAGTGGGGTTTCAAAGGGATTGTCTCTTTAGAAAGATACTTGAGTTTAGAAAGTAGAGAAAATTTTTTAAGGAATGTGGAATTCTTCCCAACTGGCAGAGTTCCTTATAAATTAAGGGATTTATTGAAAGATTTTTATCCGCCACAGCCTCCGAGATACTTTTTTAAAGAAAGATGTTTAACCCCCTTTTTAAGGAACTGGCATAACCATGTTGACAATTATTGTAACTTTATACCGGGATTCTGTAGCGGCATAACCTTTGGTGACTGTAGACAATTGGACCGGCTCCTCAAAGAAGGTATAGATATAAATAGATTCCCCATTCTTGGATTCCTTATGGAAGATGATTTAGAGGGCCTCTACGATTTTGCAAAGGATAAAGGATTTAGGGAAGACTCAGAAGGCTATATATCTAAATGCCACTTATGTATTGAATTAAGGAAGTATTTAGCCTTTAATTACAACTTTGAGGAGTTAAGACCTTTAGAATTTTATCGACAGTTGGTTTAATTTATATTTAAAAATAAAGGAGTAAGTAATCAAAACTTTACACCCAAATTTGGAGTGTAAAGAGAGAGATAGGCAAGTTTATCTAAAAGTAGCAAAATTCCGAAGATAACAAGGATAACACCACAGAGAACAGTTGTGACCTTGATAAGGGTAGCAAGCTTCCTAGTATAAGTAAAGAAAAGATTGATAGCAAAAGCTGTAAATAGAAAAGGCAATGCCAAACCTACTGAGTATATTCCAAGAAGCTGAAGGCCAAGAGAAGTGGATGCTTGAGAGTTTACGTATATCAAAATTGTGCCAAGAATCGGACCTATACATGGTGTCCAGCCAGCGGCAAAACTAACTCCTATCAAGAAAGAGCCTAAATACCCGGTAAGACCCCTATGAATATGGAATCGTTTTTCCTTCATTAAAAGGTTAACCTTAATTATACCCATCAAAAATAAACCTAAAAAAATTACGATTATTCCTCCTCCGATTCTAAGATAATTCTGGTAATCGATAAGAAGAGCACCAATTAATGATGAAGATGCTCCAAGAGTTATGAAGATTGTGGAAAAACCTGCAATAAAAGCGAGGGTGCTTAAAAAGATCCTGAAGTTCAATTTTGACTGTCTCATCTCCTCTATAGACAAACCAGTAATGAAGGATATATATACTGGAACTAACGGCAATATACATGGTGAAAGAAATGACATAAAACCAGCTAAGAAAGCGAGGGTAAAGGTAACTTCGGTCATAGGATCTTTCTATCCATAAATATTTTCATAAAGGAATGGTGGATATATCTATGCATTGAAACTCAAAAGGAGGGAACTTGTGAAAAATTTCCTCTTACCTTGCGCACTCCCCCATATTACCTTTTATCTTTTCGACGGCATGGGGTATTACATCGACTATTATATCTAACCCTTCCTTAACAGCTATAGGGCTTCCTGGTAGGTTTATAATTAGGGTTCGCCCCTTTATACCCGCTATACCCCTTGAAAGAATTGCTCTGTTTGTCTTTTTCATGCCTTCAATTCTTAAAGCTTCAGCTATTCCAGGAACTTCTTTATCTATGACTTCTCGAGTTGCTTCTGGAGTGACATCCCTTGGAGATAGGCCTGTTCCACCGGTAGTCAATATGAGATCGACATTTCCAACATATTCAAGAATCTTGTGTTTGATAAGATCTATTTCGTCAGGGACTATATCGTAATATTTGATTTTTCCTATTTTTTTAATAATTTCTGAAATAACTTGACCGCTTTTATCTTCTCTTTCCCCTTTTGAGCATTTATCACTTATGGATAGAATCGCCACCTTTAGCATTTTTTAATCCAAGAGTTCCTTTTCTAAAATATTCTGGGAAACCTCTATTGGGTCTCCAACTTTAATTTTACCACCTTTAACGATTCTTATAAAGATACCCTCTTTTGGCATAACACAATCACCAGCAGCTTCATAAATGGCACATCTTTGGTGGCAGGTCTTACCTATCTGGCTAACTTCTCCAATAACACAATTCAATCCACTCCCAAGTTTTAGTCTCGTACCAACTGGTAGGCTCATTAAATCGAGTCCTTCAGTTGTGATATTTTCAGCAAAACCTCCTGGAAAAACATCAATCCCGAGATTTTGCATCTTTCTTATGCTCTCGATGGCCAGCATGCTGACCTGTCTATGCCATTTAGAAGAAGCATGGGCATCTCCTTCTATTCCATAGTTTTCAATTATTATAGCCTCTTGTATAGGCTCTTTCTGCTGCCCCTTTTCTTTACTTATATTAATGGAAACTATTTTAGCTTGCATAGTGTTAGATTATCATAAATATTTCTTCCTTGTCATCATTACTAAAAGCAGAGATCTTAATGTTTTTTCGTAAAATGGGCAGCTATGAAAGTAACTATTATGGCACTTGCAAGTAAAATTACTGAGACTATTACACTATTTAAGAGTTCAGGCTTAAAAAGAAGCAAACTGCCGAGCTCTAACATCATTATTCCTGATAGGAGTTTAAGAAGCCTACCTTCTCTTTCACTCAATTTTCTTTTTCCAAAAGTTACAGCGAAGGCGATTACTATTATTAATAAAGGAATTACGTAGACGAGGTTATATAAAACTAAATATAAATAGTAAGTAGATGTGGAGAGTTCATTCAAGGTAAGAATTCTTGTGTAGACGAGGGGAAAACCAGCAGTACAAAGCAACTCATAGGAGTTTGCTGTAATGGCAAGAACTATAGTGCCTAAGAGAATTGACAGAGTGGAGGTTGATTTCATTAACTTTCTCATTTTATCAAATAACGCGGGTTTTGCGCTTTCAGGTATTGTTAAAGATACCCCTTTTTTAAAAGCAAAGAAATCTTTTATGTTTATGAGTGAAATTAGTATCGCTATAATACCAGCTGAGGTCGTTATTCCGGCAACATTCCCCATAAAGATAAAGAGATTTAGCCAGGCTGCCATAAAAACAAAATAGATGAATCCTGAAAAGAAAACGAAGATTCCACCAATCATCAAAATTCTTCTTCGTGAACCAGCGTGGGTTAGCAATCCTAAAAGAGCAAAGAGGACAAAAAAGGCGCATGGATTAAAACTATCGAGCCCAGCAATAGTCACTGTGAGAACGGGTAAAGACATCCTTTTAGGATCTACCCCCCCTATTAACGGAAGCTCTACGGAGGTATGTCCATTTTTAGTGGCATTAATTTCACTTTGGGCTTCCTTTGAGGCCAAGATATTCTTAGCCCTCTCATAGGGGTCTGGACATTCTATAGTAGAGCATCTCTCGATAATCTCTAATAACCCTTTTTGTATCTCTTCAGAAAACCCTATAAAAACTCTATCTCCGACGAAAGTAACAGGGACTCCTTGGGGTTTCAAATTGAAAGCTTGGAGCATTTTAGCCATAAGTATAGCATTTTCTCTATTGTGCCAAACTTCAAAATCCTTTATATGGAGATTCTTATATCTGCCTTTTAATTCTTTCAAATAGTTCTTCTTTTTTTCGCAGAAAGGACAACCTCTACCTTCGAAAAAATATATAATAATCTTTTCCTGTATCTTCTTAGTTTTATCGAGCCTTATATCTGGTGTATAGGGAGGTTTCGGTCCTCCAACTGGAAGATCTTCACAGACCTGTGAAGGAGGCTTTTCTTGCTCACATAGTCCTCCTCTATCGTGGGGGAGGCTTGCATGGGATGTAAGAATAGAAAGATCTAACCAAATAATCAAAAGGATTATTAAACCTATCCTATTTGTGTACATTTTACAAGATCGAGTTTCCCGAAGTTCAAACAGCCATTGCATGATATACAATCAGCTCTCTCTTTTCCCTGTCGAAATTTAATAGGCAAATCTGGTTCTCTGATCAAAGGCCTGCTTAAAGCAACAAGGTCTGCCTCTCCACTTTTTAGAATGTCCTCGGCAACGCTCTTTGAGCGAATACCACCAACTAAGATGATGGGTATGTCTAACTCTGCCTTGAATAACTTTGAGTATTTCCTAAAATAAGCCTCTTGATCTGGTCTTAAGATATCAAGCTGAGCTGTTTTATTACCTGACTCATATATGCCACCACTGACCTCGATAGCATCTATACCAAGTCCCTGAAGCCTCTTTGCAATCTTTAAGCTTTCTAATGGCTCTAAACCATTTTGGACAAAATCGGAGGCATTCATTTTAATAATTAGTGGTATTGAATAGCCAATCTCACCCCTTATAGCTTCGTAAATTTCCTCGACGAAGTGAAATCTTCTCTCCTCATCTCCACCCCAATAATCGTTACGCCGATTCGTATGGGGTGAAAGAAATTGATTTATCAAGTAGCCATGTGCTCCATGTAGTTGGATACCGTCAAAGCCTGCCTCAAAAGCTCTTCTACTTGCCTTACCAAAGGACTCGATAACTTCCCATATTTCTTCATTGGTCATCTCTCGTGGAGTAACCTTAGTTGATGGATCATAAACTGCAGAAGGGGCAATAGGAGGTTGCCCTCCTAAGAGGGCTGGAGAGCATTGTCTACCTCCATGTACCAGCTGAATGAAGACTTTAGCACCTAAGGCATGAATTGCATCCGTTAAATCTCTTAATCCTCTTATATAATGATTAGTGTGTATGCATAGCATGTTTGGAGCTGTCCTGCCAGAGACATGGACAAGAACGTTTCCAGTAATTATCAGACCAACGCCTCCACGGGCTAAATCTTTATATAGTTCTATTAGAGAATCTGTAACGAAGCCATCCACATCTGCTCTCTTTTCATATGTAGCAGATCTGACAAGACGATTTCTTATCTTAACACCAGCTAAATTAAAGGGCTCAAAAAGCATCAAAAATCTTTTAAAGAGGAGATTAATTGATAAACTATTTTAGCATTTAGACATAAAAAAGAGATAGGCTGATAATTACAAAGTTATGTCCGAATTACCGATATCTTTGTTAAAGAGAACACACTTTATCTTATTTCTTGCTCAAAAACCACAATAGATGATATTTTAAAGAGTGAACTTTTCTATTTTCCAAACCCCGAGTAGGTATATAAACTCTGAGATCAATAGCATTCATAAAAGGGGTGATCAACAGGTAATTGTCAAATATGCCTTAGTTTTTCCAGATGTATATGAAATAGGAATGTCCCATTTAGGACTCAAAATACTTTATGAAATAATAAATTCACTTCCCTATGCTTCTGCTGAGAGAGCATTCTCTCCATGGATAGATTTTGAGGAGTATATAAGAAGGAATAATATCCCTCTAACCTCTTTAGAATCTAAGATCCCATTAAAAGACTTTGATGTGGTAGGTTTCAGTTTGCAGCATGAACTCTCCTATACAACTGTCCTCAATATCTTAGATTTAGGAGGCATCCCCCTTTTTACAGAAGAGAGATTGACAGATAAAAGCAAACTTCCCCTTATAATAGCAGGTGGCCCTTGTGCTGTCAACCCCCATCCTTTGTCTCCCTTTATTGACGCTTTCCTAATAGGAGATGGTGAAGAGGCTATAGTTGAATTATCAGAGGTGATAAAAAGATGGAAGCTACAGGGCGATAACAAAAAATCTACTCTTTTGAAAGAGATCATTGCCATAGAAGGTTTTTATGTACCCCTTCTCCATAATAAAAGGGACAAAATAAAGAGGAGGTTCATAAAAGATCTTGATGAAGCACCCCATCCTGTACAACCTATTGTTCCTTATACTCAGATTGTTCATGATCGAATAGCAATTGAGGTATCGAGGGGTTGCACAATGGGTTGTAGGTTTTGCCAAGCTGGATTGATATATAGACCTCTTAGGATTCGTTCGCCAAAAAATGTACTAAATATTGCAGAGAGATCTTTGCTTAATACAGGCTACGAGGAGGTATCTTTTCTATCGTTAAGTGCAGGTGATTATCCCTATCTTTTAGAAGTAATGAGGGAATTCAATAGGAGGTTTTCTCAATCAAAGATTTCTCTATCTTTGCCGTCGTTAAAGGTGGGTTCCGTTAATAAAGATATTTTAAGAGAGATTAGATTTATTAAAAAAACAGGGTTTACTATCGCCCCTGAAGCAGCAACCGAGAGGCTAAGAAGAGTTATAAATAAGGATTTCACCGAAGATGACTATGAAAGGGCTTTAACTGATCTCTTCTCAGAAGGATGGCTTAATCTCAAACTATATTTTATGATAGGGTTGCCCACTGAAACCGAAGAAGATATAGAAGAAATACCTAAAATGGTGCTGAAAGCTCTAAGAATTTCTAAGAAAAATACAAACAGATTTGTCAACATAAGTGTGACCATTTCTCCCTTTGTCCCTAAACCCCATACCCCCTTTCAGTGGATAGGTCAATCATCTATAGAGGAGATTATTCGTAAGCTTTCTTTTTTAAAAGATGAAATCAGTAGAAGAAGACTGAAATTTAAAGGACACAACGAAAAGATGTCCTTTTTAGAAGCAGTCTTTGCAAGAGGTGATGCAACCTTATCTCCATTATTATTTGTGGCATGGCAAAGGGGATGCAGACTCGATGCCTGGTCAGAGACTTTTGATTTTGATAAATGGCGAGATGCTATGGATAAAACAGGGATAGACCCAAAGATTTTCTCAGAGAGACATTATTCTTTAGATAGTGAGCTACCTTGGGAGAACATTGAAAGTGGTATTAAAAAGGATTTCCTAATTAATGAATATAGAAAGGCTTTAGCTTCAGAGAAAAGCGATAACTGCATAAAGATTTGTCATTTCTGTGGACTGGAGTGTAGAAAGCTTTCTTGCTTTGAAAAAGTTAAAAGGACCCCATTTCAGATGACACCTTTAAGTGATGATAAATATTCAACAAAATTCAATCACAGAAATTCATTAAAGTTAAGGATTCAGTACTCTAAGGGAATGGTCTTACGCTTTCTATCTCATCATGAATTAATAAAAGTGCTACTTAGAGCTATTAGAAAGGCAAACGTACCCGTACTTTTTTCCAGTGGATTTCATCCCACTCCTCTGGTATCCTTCTGCCCGCCTCTAAATGTCGGTGTTGCAGGCGAAAGAGAATATTTTGATGTGGAAGTGCCTTCATCATTTGATGTAATATCAAACATAGAGAAATTAAAGAATACTTTACCAGAGGGTATAGGAATAAAAAAATGGGCTATCATTCCAAAGGATGAGCCCTCACTTGTAAACTTTATTAGAAGATATGAATATATGATAGACGTAGTGAATAGCGGTATCGAGATTCCAAAACTTAATATAAATTCTTTAATTGTTAAAAGAGATAAGAGGGAAATCGATCTTCGTGAATTAATAGAGAATATAATCTACCTCCATACCGAAGGTGTCATAAGACTAATCCTTTTAGATAAAGATACATTAAAGGTGAGATTGAATGAAATAGTTTACGCCCTCTTTGGTGTATCAATAAAAGATCTAAGCATAACGAGAACGAACCTCTATGGGTGGAAAAACGGTTGGGTTGAACCATTATGACGAGTGAATTAATTATAAATGCTACGAGGGAAGAGAGCAGAGTCGCACTTGTAGAAGGTGGACAGGTTGTTGAGTTTTATATTGAACGAAAGAGGGATGCAAGCCTCGTAGGCAACATCTATAAAGGGAGAGTTTTAAAGGTATTACCTGGCATGCAATCGTCTTTTATAGATATAGGGTTAGATAAGGCAGCTTTCCTATATGTATCCGATATAATGAGCGACTTTGAAGAATATTACTCTACCTTTGTGGATAATGAACTAAGTGAATTCGACATCCATATCAAAGATATCAACCTCATGAAGAGATCGCCTTCTATCGAAGAGTTAATACAGGAAGGACAGGAATTACTCGTTCAGGTCTCTAAAGACCCCATAGGGAATAAAGGTGCAAGGGTCACCTCCTATATTACCCTTCCTGGCAGGTATGTAGTGATCATGCCTAATGTTGATCATATTGGTATCTCCAGAAGAATAGAGGATGAAGCTGTGCGTCAAAGACTTAAGTCTATCGCTGCAGAGATCAAGCCTAAGAATATAGGGCTCATCATGAGAACAGCAAGTGAAGATGCTACAAAGGAAGAGATTTGTAGAGATCTTGAATTTCTCTTGCTTCTATGGGAGAACATACAAAAAAAGAAGGAGAAATATTCAGCTCCTGCTCTATTATATAGTGATATCGATCTACTATTTAGGACTTTAAGGGATTTGATGACTCACGATGTGGAGAGACTAGTAATAGACTCCCCTGAAGAATATGAGAGACTAAGGGAATTCGCACGGACCTACTTTCCTCGCCTTATCGATAAAATTGAACTCTATGATAGCAAAGAGCCTATCTTTGATGCCTTTGCTATTGAATTAGATATATCACGAGCTTTAGAAAGAAAAGTATGGCTTAAATCAGGTGGATATATAGTGATAGATCAGACTGAGGCGATGACTGTTATCGATGTCAATACAGGTAAATACGTTGGCAAAGAGAGTCTGGAGGATACAATTCTAAAGACCAATCTTGAGGCTGTAAAAGAGATTGCTTACCAGATCAGACTGAGAAATATTGGAGGAATCATAATTATAGATTTTATCGATATGGAGAAGCCTGAAAGTAGAGAGAAAGTCTTCAAGGCTTTCACTGAGATAATGAAAAAGGATAGAGTCAAGAGCACTATCTACAGTATTTCTGAGTTAGGAATTGTGCAGATGACAAGAAAGCGTGTGAGAGATAGCTTACAGAGAGTTCTTTGCGATACTTGCCCCTATTGTGAAGGTAAAGGATTTATAAAATCAAATAGAACCATTAGTTATGAAATATTGAGAAAGCTCAAGAAGCTTAGCCCCCGCAGAGATTCGACTGTCATCATAAATGCCAATCCAGCTGTTGCAGAACTGTTATCTGATGAAGAAAGATCGAGCATCGAAGAGGTTGAGAGGTCTTTTAACGTCAAAATAATAATAAAAGAAGATATCAATATTCATCAGGAGAATTACAAGATTACGATCCTTTGATTGAATATTGTTAGTCAAGTCTCTTTTCACACTAAAATTAATTATGGAGAAATACGAAAAACTTATCCAATTGATAACAGAGATGGGCACTGTAATCCTCGCCTACTCTGGAGGAGTAGATAGCACCTTCTTAGCAAAAGCTTTGAAAGACTCAGGGATTGTCGCCTTGGCTATTACCTCATCTTCAGAAACTATCCCTAAAAGTGAGGTCGACTTTGCTTCTGAGATGACTAAGATGTTAGGGCTCGATCATGTCATAATAAGGACAGAGGAGCTATCTAATCCAAAGTTCTTAAGTAATCCGAAGGATCGTTGCTTTTACTGTAAAGATGAACTTTTCCGTAAACTCAAGGATATTGCTTACAAAAATGGATATAAATATATAATCGATGGTAGCAATATAGACGATCTCTCTGATTGGAGACCAGGGATACAAGCAGCAAAAAAGCATGGAGTAAGAAGTCCTCTTATAGAAATCGGTTTCTGCAAAGAAGAAATTAGAGTGTTATCAAAGGAAATGGGATTACCCACCTGGTCAAAGCCTTCCTCTCCTTGTCTCGCCTCGAGATTTCCCTATGGAGTGGAGATCACTAAAGATGGCTTAGAAAGAGTGGAAAGGGCTGAAACTTTTCTAAAGAAATTTCTCTCTAATGAATTAAGAGTGCGGATACATAGAGACTTAGCTTCTATTGAGGTTACTGAAAGTGATTATGGAAAATTTTTCGATAAAGCTTTAAGGGAGAGAATTGTTGAATTTTTCAAAACTTTAGGATTCAAACACATAGCTTTGGATATAGAGGGTTTCAGAAGCGGAAAATTGAATGTATGATTCCAGAAATAGGTATAAGATCATCTAAAGCCATTTTAAGACATACCAAAGATATTTCGTTATGTGTTCAGTGTGGTAAGTGTAAAGCATCCTGCCCTACCTATCAAGATAGTTCAAAGGAACTTTTAGGAGCTCGTGGGAGAGCCTTCTTATTGAGAAAATTTGAACAGGGCTTGCTTTCTCCCTCTACGAAACTTTATGAAAGCATTTTTAGTTGCATTTTGTGTGAAGCCTGTACCAATTCATGCCCTTTACAGATAGATATCCCCTCTAATATCTATAAGATTAGGAAAACTCTAAGAAATTTCAATAAAAAAACTCTGTTATTAAATTATCTTTCAAGAATTTTTTTTAAAAGCCATTCTAATACATACAGAATACTCAAGATACTGAAAATCTTAAGCGAGATAGCTAAAACTGTAGATTTTTATCCTTTAAGTTATATTAAAGAAAGAATTGCTAATCTTGATAATGCACCCTTTAGGGATAAAAATTTCCTCTATAAAGTTTCAAATCCTAAGGGCAGATTAGCGCTTTTCACAGGATGTATTATTAATTGTTTCCACCCCCATTTAGCTAAATCTTTGGTAAGACTGTTAAATATATTAAGATACGATGTCATAGTACCGATAGGAGAGGTATGTTGTGGTGCACCCCTATTAGAACTAGGATTAGAGGAAGAAGCCTTAAAAAATGCCCAAAAGAATATTAAGATATATAAGGACCTCAATGTAGAATCTATAGTAAGCCTCTGTCCAACCTGTATTCATTTTCTAAGAAATGTATATAATAACTATTTGGGGCAATCTCTCATAAACTCCTTTGAAATTTCAGAGTTTTTATCTAAAGATTCTTCAGGATTTTATGATTTGATATACCACAAAGACCTTCAAAAAACCTCTAATAACCCCATGATTTTCCATGACCCTTGTCATCTAAAATACAGTTTAAACATCACAAAAGAACCGAGAGATCTTTTAAAAGCTCTAAGGATCGATTTAAAGGAGCCTAAAAATAATAGTTGTTGTGGTTCTGGAGGCATTTTTAGTTTTTTTTACGGTGAACTTTCTTCTTCAATCCTCGATAGAACTCTGAATTACTATAAAGAAACTGAAACCATAGTAACATCTTGCCCTAACTGTCTGATTCAGTTAGGGAGTAAAAGCTCCAATCAAAAAGTTTTCCATCTAATAGATGTCTTAGTTGATACCTTAGAAGAAAAAAAAGAGGGATAGTATGTATGAGAGGATAGTTGTAAAGAGAACTTCGAGGTTGAAGGCTGGACATCAATGGGTTTTTTCTAATGAGTTCAAATTAGATAGCAAAAAAATAGATCCAGGTAGTATCGTCGAACTTTACGATAGCAAAAACAACTTTTTAGGAAGAGGTTATTTTAATCCGCATTCCCTAATATCAATCCGCCTTCTTAGTAAAAATCGAGAAGACATCAACAGGGATTTTTTTGTTAAGAGAATCGAAAAATCGATAAACTATAGAAAAGAGCTATTACCCAAAAGGGATGCTTGTAGGGTAGTCTTTAGTGAGGGCGATTTTCTGCCTGGATTAATAGCAGATAAATATTCTGATTTTTTGGTTATCCAAATACTTACTGTCGGTATGGAAAAAATGAAAGACCTTTTTTTGGAAGCATTCGACGACTTATTAAGCCCCTCAACTATAATTTTAAGGAACGACAGCCCAATGAGAAAGCTCGAAGGTCTTCCTTTATCGATAGAGACAATTAAGGAGGAATCTAAGAAGTTGCCTCTAATTGGTGAAGGGGATCTCATTTTCGAAGTAAACCCTCTTTCAGGACAAAAGACTGGATTCTTCCTCGATCATTCTGACAACAGAATTGCCTTTAGTAAGTATGTAAATGGTGGCATAGGCCTCGATGTTTTCTGCTATACAGGAGCATGGGCTTTGCATCTTGCAAAGAGAGGAGCCTTTGTTATAGGTATCGATGAATCTGAAAAGGCTATTTCACAGGCAAGAAGGAATGCTGAACTTAATGGGCTTAGCGCCAATTGTCAATTCTTCCAACAGGAAGCATTTGAGTTTCTAAAAAGGCAAGTTAGAGAAGGCAAAGAATATGACTTTATCGTTTTAGACCCTCCAGCCTTCGTTAAAAGTAGACAAAAGATCAAAGAAGCCATAAAGGGTTATAGAGATCTGAACTACCTTGCCTTGAGACTGCTAAGAAGAGGTGGTGTCCTCGCAACATCTTCTTGTTCTTACCATATGGATAAAGTTACCTTTTATGAAATTATTCGGACCTCTGCCAAAGATGCAAATAAAGATTTAAGAGTTCTCGAATTTCGCTCACAAAGCGTCGATCACCCCATTTTATTGTCAATGCCAGAGACAGAATATCTTAAATGTATCTTTTTGAAAGCTTGACAAAGGGAGGTTATTATTTCTTGAATGTCAAAATTATAATTAAAGAGGAGACCTATAATGATAAGAGAAGCCATAAACCTTTTGGTACAGAGAATAAGTCTAACTGAAGCAGAAATGGCAGAATGTATGATCGAGATAATGGAAGGAAAGGCTACCGATGCTCAGATTGCTGCCTTTCTAACTGCCTTAAGGATCAAGGGTGAAAATGCGGAAGAAATCTATGCAGCAGCAAAAGTGATGAGAGAAAAGGCGATACAAATAAAAGCTCCAGATGGAGTAGTTGACACTTGTGGTACTGGTGGAGATATGGCTGAAACTTTCAACATATCAACCACTACAGCATTGATAGTTGCTGCATCTGGTGTTCCCGTTGCTAAGCATGGCAATAGATCTGTATCGAGTAGATCTGGCAGCGCCGATGTTTTAGAAGCCCTTGGTGTTAAGATAGATCTATCCCCAGAAAAGGTTGAAAAATGCCTTTTTGAAACCAATTTTGGTTTTCTTTTTGCTCCTTTGTTCCATCCTGCTATGAAATATGCTCTTCCTGCAAGAAAGGAGATAGGTATTAGAACGATTTTCAATATACTAGGTCCACTCACTAATCCTGCAGGAGCTAAAAAACAAATTGTGGGCATCTTCACTTCAAAATTGACAGAACTTTTAGCCACAGTTCTTGGTAGGCTTGGAGCTACAGATGCTATGGTAGTCCATGGTGAGGATGGTTTAGACGAAATAACAAATTGCGAAGCTACTAAGATTTCGAGATTTAAGGATGGTAGAGTTGAGACTTTTTATCTGCTACCAGAGGAGTTAGGTTTTTCAAGGGCTAAGAGAGAAGATTTAGTTGGCGGTACTAAAGAACAAAATGCTGCCATCACCTATGCGATTTTAAAAGGCGAAAGGGGACCTAAAAGAGACATCGTATTGATGAATGCTTCAGCCGCTATTTTGATCTCTGGAAAAGCGCGAGATTTTAAAGAATCCCGTGAAATCGCAGAAGAGACAATTGATTCTATGAAAGCTTTAGAGAAACTCGAGGAGATAAAGAGAGTTTCACAAAGTCTTTGAGCTTAAATTAATTATGGCTATTTTCGTCGTCCACGAACACCATGCAACCCATTTACATTACGATTTTCGTTTAGAGGTGGATGGTGTCCTTAAGTCATGGGCTATTCCAAAGGGTCCATCTCTCAATCCTTCAGACAAAAGACTTGCCATTATGGTTGACGATCATCTTCTTGAATATGCCTCCTTCGAAGGATATATCCCTGAAGGGCAGTATGGAGCAGGAAAGGTTATTATTTGGGATAAAGGAACTTATGAAATTTTAAATGGTAGCCTCAAAGAGGGAAAGTTAGAGATTTTTCTTTTCGGCAAAAAACTAAGAGGAGCCTTTGTGTTATTAAAACTTAAAGGTAAGGATAAAGAATGGCTTTTGATAAAGAAAAAGGATGAGTTTGCTGACTTAACTAAAAAGAGAAATCATTAATCTTAAACGATGAATTATATCGCCAAAAAAGAGTTTATAATGTCGATGTTCGATCGTATTGCTAAATACTACGACTTTTTGAATCATCTCCTTTCCCTCAATATGGACAAAAGATGGCGAAAAAAGGCTATCGATATTCTTGCAGATTTTCATCCAAAGATAATACTCGATGTTGCAACGGGGACCGCCGATCTTGCCATAGAAGCCGTTAGGCTTAACCCTGATAAAATTCTTGGCATCGATATCTCTGAAAAGATGCTTTCTATTGCAAAAGAGAAGATTACAAAAAGGGGATTATCCAACAAAATCGAATTACAAAGGAGTGATTCTGAATCCATCCCTTTCCCCGATGAGACCTTCGATGCTGTGACTGTAGCCTTCGGTGTGAGAAACTTCGAAGACCTACAAAAGGGTTTGAAAGAGATGTATAGAGTTACAAAGAAGGATGGATGGGTTGTAATCTTGGAATTTTCAAGACCCTACAAATTCCCCTTTGATCGTCTTTATAATCTATATTTTAATAGTGTTTTACCCATAATTGGTGGAACTATTTCAAAAGACAAAGGGGCTTATAAATACCTCCCTTTATCTGTGAGTAATTTCCCAGACGGCTTAGAATTCTTGAGAATATTAGAGAAAATTGGCTTTAAGAACCTCCTCCATATTCCTTTGAGTTTAGGTATTTGTACTATTTACAGAGGGCAAAAGTAGTGATCGAAAAGGAGGATATAAATAAATTTTTTATTTATCCACCAATTTTCACAGGGTTACCCATTAAAGCCTTTTTTACTACAAAGGCTCTAAATGGTAATCTTAAGATAATATCGAGATCGATGGGTGTACCTATTTCAAGAATCTATAAGCCCATACAGAAACACACTGACAAAGTGATAATATACGAATCGAAGGGGTATCCAAAGATTGGTGATGCAGTGATTACTGATAGGCAAAATGTTTTGATAGGTATTGATGTCGCCGATTGCGTCCCTATCTTAATTTATGATAAAAGGAGGGATATTGTAGGAGCTGTCCATGCAGGATGGCGGGGGACAGCTCAACAAATTTTAAAGAAAACAATTAAAAGGATGGAGGAGGCATACTCTTCTTACAGTACCGACATTCTTATAGCAATAGGCCCAGCAATTAAAGATTGTTGTTACGAAGTTGGATATGAAGTTATAAAGGCTATAATCGATTCTACGGGTTTAGGTGAGTATTGCATTCAAAAGAAAGACAGATATTATTTAGATTTACAGAAGGCTAATCTCTATCAGGCAATCTCCGTTGGGATTCCAAGTGATAATATTTGGATTTTAAAGGATTGTACTTGCTGTCAACCTGATCGTTTCTTTTCCTACCGATACTCTAAGGGCAAGACAGGTAGCCAAAGTGGATACATAGGGATCTTCTATCGATAAGCTATCAAAAAACTTTTAGCATTAAGAGTTTTAAAAATAGTTGCTTACAACCCTTAAATATATCCAGTTCTTCCCTACATTTAAATGCAATTTTAATTGTAGCTTTTGTTTTAATAGGAACATCTCTTTGCCAGATGAAATGCGCTTAGATAGGCTCGACCTCTTTATTAAGATAATATCCGAATTGGGAATTCAAGAGCTCGATATACTTGGGGGTGAACCCACCCTATATAGCTATCTCTATCCTTTGATAGATTCAGCTCTACAAAATAATATTCATATTTTTTTGAGCACAAATGGCTCAAATATAGATATACTGAAAAGATTCTCATTGAGATACTCAAACTCCGAACCCTTTACTATAGGCATATCTATAAATCATGAAAAGCTCTCTTCAGATCTTTATAGATTCATACTGAAATATCTTCCAGTTTTAAAGGGAGTTGTCTTCAAAGATAGAATTCTCTCAAAAGCAGCAGAATCAATTATTTCCGAACACCCTGAAATAAGATACTACCAAATTTTCTTTGATCCTCTTTCGAAGAGAGATCTAAAGAATTCCCTCTCCTTTCCTAACTATTATGAAATCACTTCCAAACTGAAGAGAAAATATAAAAATGTTGAGAAAGTCTTTTGTAGTGGATTCATTGTCTCCGATAGGAGTGACTCTTTGCTTCAAAGAGTTAGATGCCCAGCTGGGACATCAAAACTATCTGTTATGCCAGATGGTTCAGTGTATCCTTGTTATCTCTTTTTTAGACACAGCGAATTTAAACTTGGCAACCTCTTTGAAGATATTTTTGAGAAAATTTGGAGAAGCCCAATCTTAGACTTTTTTAGAAACTTTAATGGTAACAGTTGTTCACTGATGACCTGTAAATTTCATAAAAACTGCCATGGCGGTTGCCCTGCAATTAGCCTATTAATATACAATGATCTAAAAAGGGGTGATCCAAGGTGTAAAGAGAATTTTAGAACAAGCTCTATATCCTCTGTCCTATAGCTATTCAGTAATAAAAAATCTTTTGAATTAATCTCTTATAATGGTTAAAATAGCTTAAGGACTAAATAAAATCTTGAAGGGTGCTTTTTTAAGATGTTTAAGATAGATTTGCATATTCATTCTCGTTATAGTGAAGATAACGATGCCGACCCAGAAGAGATTATTGAGAGAGCTATAGAACTGGGATTAGATGGTATAGCTTTCACAGAGCATTATTATTACAAAGCTTCTGCCGAAATAGAACCCCTTATCGAAAAGTATAGAGATATTATTACCATAATAAGAGGGGTTGAATTCTCAGCTTTAGATGGCCATTGCCTCGTCTTCGGTGTCGACACCGATGATATCTCTGGTAAAGAAATATCTATGGCACAGCTGGTAAAGATTATCGATAAAAGAGGAGGAATCACTATACCCGCTCATCCTTTCAGAGGTACCAACAGTATAGGAGAATCTTTATTTAGGATATCAGGATTATTCGCCATAGAAGGCCTTAATGGTTACAGTATGCCCTTTCTTAATGAAAAGGCTATTAGAGCTGCGGCTATACTAAATATTCCCTATACTGGTGGATCTGATGCTCATTCCTCTTATGAAGTAGGCAGTTGTTATACAAGCTTTTATGAACCAGTTAACCAAGAAAATATTGTGAGGCTCATTAAAAGTGGAAATTTTAAAGCTCATGATAGTCGGAGAGTCTCACGTCTAATGAATTTTTATTAACAATGTGAAGTTCCTCATAGGATTTTCATGCTTATATCGACTGCCTTTGCGGAGTGAGTTAATGCCCCAACAGATACAATATCTACTCCTGTTTCAGCGAAACTTCTAATATTCTCAAGAGTCACCCCCCCTGATACTTCGAGGAGTACCTCCCTATTTATCTTTTTAACAAGCTCATCTCTCAAATTAACGGCCTGCCGAATATCCTCGAGCCTCATATTATCAAGCATTATTACATCAGCTCCAGCCATCAAAGCCTCTTCAAACTCCTTTAGATTTTTAACCTCTATCTCGATCTTCAAAAGATGGTGAGCTTTTTTTGCGAGCTCTATAGCCCTTGTAATACTTCCAACTATTTTAATATGGTTATCCTTAATTAGAATCCCATCATAAAGACCAAATCTATGATTAATCCCACCTCCAACTCTGACGCCATATTTTTCCATATATCTCAAACAAGGAGTAGTTTTTCTCGTATCAGCCACATTTACAGCCAACCCTTTCAGTCTTTCAATAAATGCCCGAGTGAATGTGGCAATTCCTGAGATTCTCTGAAGAAGATTAAGAGAAATTCTCTCTGCTAAAAGGAGACTTCTTGCGCTACCTCGAGCTAAGGCTATAATTTCTGACTTTTTTACAATATCCCCTTCTTCAAAATAGATGTCAAGTTTTAGGGTCCCATCTATTAATCTGAACACCTCCTTTACAAAGGGCATACCTGCCAAAACTAATTCTTCTTTTGCAATGATATGGGCAGCAGCTTCTTCATAGGGAGATATCAAAGAGATAGATGTTACATCACCACTTCCTTCGTCCTCCTTAATTGCGTTGAATAAAAACTCTTTAATGGAGAGAGGTAAAACATCGAAGTCCTTTATTTTTGAATTTTTTTCAATCATGATATCCTATTCTCTATGGAAATTATCATGCTATTTTTAAAAATTGTTTATCAAAATCTTTTATTAATTAGAGCTTATGTCTTTATCTATTGATAGCATAATACCTGGTTTCTGTCAAATCGGACTATAGCTATTGACCTATGCCGACATTATATGGTCAGTTTCTTTATCCCTTCTTCAACCGTTATATTTAAACTCTTTACCTTTTCTGCAAATATCGTATTATCCCATATGCCAACATTAGTACTAATGCATGCCTCTCTGGCTTCCTTGCAAGCTAACATACTGAACATCTTAAAAGTGGACATAGTTACATTATTGAAGTTAACCCTTGGCAGAATAAAACAAAAAATGCATTAAAGATGAAGCAGAGGAGATGAACAGTGAAAGAAAAAAATATAGTTTTGGAAAGAAATTAAAGGCATTAAATCTATGGCTAAAACTTGCAGACAACACAAAATTAATGAAGCTCTTTATTATCGTTGGAGAGATAAAATTCTTGAAAGTATAAAGCTTGCTTTGTTAAATGGGGTAGTGAAGATAGCACTTAGAAAACGGCAATAGGAAAGCTTCAAAGGATAATAGCAAAACAGGCAATCCGGATAGAGATATTAAAGTTAATCAATGACAAAGGTGGTCAACTTACATCTAAAGCTTTATGAAGAATATGCATTGTTTGATCAAGTATATCCCTCATATGACAACCCGAGAGGAGATGCTGACACTAAAGAGTAATGAGAACAATTAAAGAAGAGTTGATTTAGATTAATGGTTTTAGTAGTTTTGGGGAGATAAAGGATAAAATAGGGGATTGGGTAAGATTTTACAATTGGTTTTATGTGCAAAGTTTACTGAGTTATCTATCCTAAGAGAGGTATGAGTGAAGACTTTATGAAGAATATATAAGAGCGGCTATATAGGGTTCTATCAATTGAGAGACTGAAAGCATAACCAAAAAAGGGGTGCAGTACACTCCTACGGCTGTCTCTTATACACAT
>JAOAEO010000149.1 GCA_026416735.1 Thermodesulfovibrionales bacterium | reverse complement strand
CTCTATGTATTGTATATTCCGAGTTCTGTAGGAAAAAGGTTTTGGTTTACCATCCCCATATCTTTGTTCCATCTGAGAAAAATCTATTGAAGAGGCTTTTAACCGAGGTCCTGTGCCAGTTTTAAATCTACCAGTTTTTAGTCCAAGACTTCTTAGAAATTGTGGCAGTTCATAGGAGGGAAACTCACCGGCTCTACCTGCAGGAAGGGTTTTATCACCGATATGGATAAGTCCTGATAGGAAAGTGCCGGTTGCAATTATAACACTGTGGGAGTTAAAGGTGAATCCAAAGTTATCTTTTAGCCCATAGACTTTGCCATTTTTAATAAGTATTTCTGTGATCAAAGCCTGTCTTATGTGAATGTTATTAATGTTTTCTAAATAAGTTCGCATTAGACTTTTATATTGATGTTTATCTACTTGGGCTCGAGTTGAGTGGACAGCAAGACCTTTAGAGGTGTTTAAGGTTTTGTACTGCAAAGCTGACATGTCGGTAATGTATCCCATTAAGCCATTGAAGGCGTCTATTTCTTTAACTAAATGTCCTTTACCAACTCCTCCAACGGCTGGCGCACAAGGCATGAGTGCGATGTTGTCAATATTAAGGGTAATAAGGAGAGTCTTCATCCCTAATCTTGCTGCAGCATACGCGGCTTCACAACCGGCATGCCCGGCACCAATTATGGCTACATCATATATATTCACTTCTTTAACTGAAAAGCTCCTTGAATTCTCTAAGTATTTTCTATTTTAACAGGAATAAATGATTGTTGGTCAAATAAAGGAGATCTAAGCCTTTAGATTTGAAGCATCTCGATGTTAGATAGAAGCTTCTTGATAAAAAAGGAAATTAACAAAAGGAGCACAAAATTTTCTTCAAAAAAAGAAAACTATATCTTAGTGGTTTTTAAAACTGTCCTAATGTTTTTAATCATTTCTATCTTTTTATCACAAATACATCTAAGGAGGAAGTAAGGGATAATAGCTATGTAATAATCGCAGATCTTTACGCTATCTTTAGATCTTTTGGGGAGATAATCGTCATTATGAAATTGGCTTTCTCCCTAATAATTTGGGGCTAATTTAAATAACCAATCTAAATATAGATTTGTTCAGAAATATCTAAACTATTCGATCTTTAATAGGCAGTAATGGTAAAGAAATGCATCCTATTTTTGATAGCTTTCTGAAAACTTAAAGATAGAGATCTAATGGTTGAGATAACGATAGATAGAACGCAAAAGGTTTAGTGGAACAAGGATAAAGAGAGCTAAAAAGACTGATAAAATTATAATGCTTGCTATTATAGATTGTTTGATCAAAACATAATACATTAAAGTAATAACAATAGCAGTAAGAGTGATGACACAGACAACACCTTTGATAACCTCCTTAATCATAGTTTAATTATACTTTAATATGGAGTAAATTGTCAGTCACTTAGTAAGAACTTTTATAAACTAATGGTTAGTAGAAAGTCTCAATTGTAATATTATCAAAATGTCTGAGACTTTCTGAAGCAGAGGGACAATAATTACCTCGAGAGAGAACATATCGCAAGGGTTTTATAATGTGATAAAATATCGATGTTAATCTTTGGTGAGGCTTATAATTTCTGAGAAAAAATTTTTTCAAAAAAGATAATAAAAAAATGAAGATAGTTAAAGTTTTACTTGGCAATAGGAGTTATAACATTTTTATTGGATGCGGTATTTTATCAGAGATAGGCTCTGAGCTCTTGAGATTTAACTTTTCCCAGAGGATTGTAATTATTAGCAATCCTAAAGTATTTAGCCTATACGGTAGCATAGTGGTTGACTCCCTAAAAAAAGTAAATTTTGAAGTTTCAAGTTTGATCATACCTGATGGAGAGAGTTATAAAGACTACTTTTGGAGCTACCATATTCTCAGTGAGCTTTTAAGTCGCGGTTTAGATAGAAATTCCTGTTTAATTGCCTTAGGAGGAGGTGTAATAGGTGATATAACCGGTTTTGTTGCATCAGTCTATATGAGAGGCATAAATTTTGTTCAGATTCCAACCACTCTCCTATCTCAGGTCGATAGTTCTGTTGGAGGCAAAACGGGAGTAAACCACCCTTTGGGGAAAAATATGATAGGGACCTTTTATCAGCCACGGCTTGTATGGATAGATGTCGACACTCTAAAAACGCTCCCCATGAGAGAGTTTTTATGTGGCATGGCAGAGACTATCAAGTATGGCATAATATGGGATGAAGATCTCTTTAAGACTATTGAGGCTGAAAGGCTAAATATTTTAGGCCTTTCTCAATCCCATATCGGAGATGTAATAAAAAGAGCCTGTGAGATAAAGGCTCATATTGTCTCGATGGATGAGAGAGAGGCTGGACTTAGATCTATATTAAACTTTGGTCACACCATAGGCCATGCCATAGAGACGGAGACGAGCTATAGTCGGTTTTTACATGGGGAAGCAGTAGCCATAGGCATGAGTCTCGAGGCGAGCCTATCTGAAAGAATGGGAATTCTCGATAAGGTAAGTGTTTTGAGGATAAAATCTCTTATAAATTCCTATGGTCTGTCCACTGAATTGCCTCCAGATATGGATTTAGAGCATTTGATAAAGCATATAGAGATTGACAAGAAGAGAGAAAATGGGGAGATCAAGATCATTATCCCAGAAAGAATAGGAAAAGTAAGGATCAAAAAAATACCCTTAGAAGATGTGAGGAGATACTTTGAGTTATGAAGAGGATTTTTGTAATAGATGACGAGCCAGATATTGTTGAGCTTGTCTCTTATAATTTAAGGAAGAGTGGATTTGAGGTTGATTATGCATTGGATGGAGAGGTGGCTCTTGAGAAACTGAAAGATGAGAAATATGATCTCGTTGTTTTAGATCTTATGCTTCCCTCCATAGATGGATACCAACTCTGTAGCTTTATTAGAAACAACCCAAAACTATCTCATGTACCTATTATAATGCTAACTGCTAGAACAGATGAATTCGACAAAGTCCATGGTCTTGAGATGGGAGCCGATGATTATATTACCAAACCCTTCAGCCCAAAAGAGCTTGTTGCAAGGGTTAAGGCTATCATCAGAAGGACGGAGCCACAATTGTTAGTTGAAGATGTTCAGGACAGGAAGTCTTCCATATTGAAGATAAGGGATATCACCATCGATAAGGAAAAATACCTCGTTGTCTTAGGGAATCAGGATATTAAATTGAGT
>JAOAEO010000148.1 GCA_026416735.1 Thermodesulfovibrionales bacterium | reverse complement strand
GGCAGAGCAGAGAGGGAATATAAAGACAAGCCAAAGGGGATTAATGAACATTGGCATACAGACATAATGTATATGAAGGTTTTGGGGATGTGGTGTTTTTTAATAACCCTCATAGATGGTTACAGCAGATATGTGGTTGGACACAAAGTGATGCTGGACATGACAGCACAGAGCGTCAGTCTTTTTATGCAGGAGGTGATAGATAAGACAGGTGTAAAAAGGGTAAAACTGATAAACGACAATGGTTCACAGCTTATATCAAAAGATATGAAGGTGGTTTTATCCAGAGCTGGAATTTGTCAGATAAGGATCAGAAGAAACCATCCCCAAAGCAACGGGAAATCTGAAAGACTTAACGGACTCATACGGCAAGAGTGTCTTAGACCTAATAGCCCTGTGACATTTCTGGAAGTTCAGAGGGTGATTGATAAATATATAGATGAGTATAATAACAAGAGACTGCACTCATCTATTGATTATATGAGACCTGTTGATTATTATATAGGCAATAAGGATAAGATAAGAACAGAGAGGGCAGAGAAGCTGGCATATGCAAGGCAAAAGAGGATTGAAGAAAATAGGGAGTATAATCAAGCATTAAAAACACATCAAACTACTTCTTATTTCAAAGAGGCTTTTTGTCTCATTTGAATGAAGCAAGACATTTGCTTCAGGGGAGATCTCTATAAATTTCTTCCTGAATTCTTTTACTGCCTCTTCCTCCTTTTGCCAAAAATCTTCAGAGCTCTACATTCTTTATAAACCTGTTAAGGTTAATTTAGTCAGTTCTTTTACTTCTTATGGGTGTATCTTCCTTTCTCTTTGTTTCTGCTTAAAACAATGGAGAATAGACCCTTTATTTTTCTCTCTTTGGGTTTTTACATAAAAAATTTTTACACTAACCGGAACAAAGAAAAACTTCGCAAAAAATTTTTTTTTTGCTATAATATATTCTATTCTTTTTTATTATTCATAACCTTCTTTTACAAAATCTCTAAAAGAAAAGCTTTTATGTTTAAAAAGGTATTAATAGCAAATAGGGGCGAGATTGCTTTAAGAATTATAAGAGCTTGTAGAGAGCTCGGTATAAAGACTGTTGCTATCTTTTCTGAATCAGACTCTACCTCGAGATACGTGAAAAGAGCTGATGAAAGCTATCTTATAGGTCCTGGGCAACTTCGAGCATATCTCAACATTTATGGCATCATAGAGCTCGCGAGATATGTAGGTGCTGATGCAATTCATCCCGGGTATGGTTTTCTTTCAGAAAATGCCGACTTTGCAAGAGCTTGTCGAAGAGCTGGTATAACTTTTATTGGACCCCATCCTGAAGCTATAGCTGCTATGGGGCTAAAGATAGAAGCACGAAAAACAATGAAGGCTCATGGTATTCCTGTAATACCTGGCTCTGATGGTATAACAAGTGTTGATGACGCTATTGATCTTGCAAGAGAGATTGGTTATCCAGTAATTTTGAAGGCGTCAGCGGGTGGAGGAGGAAGAGGTCTCAGGATTTGTAATAATGATGATGATGTTTTGAGACAATTCTCTCTATCAAAATCTGAAGCGAAAAAAGCCTTCGGTGATGAAAGTGTCTTCATAGAAAAATATCTCGAAGAGCCACACCATATTGAATTTCAAATAGTGGCAGATAAGTATGGGAACATAATCCATCTTGGGGAAAGGGATTGTTCCATTCAGAGAAGACATCAAAAATTGGTAGAGATTGCTCCATCGCTACTTCTTGACGAGAATTTAAGACAGAAAATGGGAGAAGCAGCCATACTTGCAGCGAAGGCTGTTAACTATGATAATGTCGGAACAGTTGAGTTTCTTGTAGATAAATATAAAAATTTCTATTTCCTCGAAATGAATACAAGGATTCAAGTCGAACATACAATAACGGAAGAAATAACAGGTATAGACATAGTTCAAACAATGATAAAAATTGCAAATGGTGAGAAACTTGAATTTAAACAAGAAGATATTAAACTGAATGGTTACGCTATTCAATGTAGAATAAATGCTGAAGATCCGATGAATAACTTCATGCCTGTAACAGGTACTATAACTTCTTACTACTCTCCCGGAGGGTTTGGCGTTAGAATAGATGGACACGTCTATAAAGGTTATACAATCCCACCCTATTATGATTCCCTATTAGCAAAGCTTATAGTTAGAGGTCGTACATGGGATGAGACAGTTAGAAGAATGCACAGGTGCCTTAGCGAATATGTTATTAGAGGGGTCAAGACGACTATACCCTTTTATAAAAAGATCATGGAAGATGAAGTCTTTAAATCTGGGCAATTTACGACTCGTTATATCGAAGAAAGACTCCCTCATCTTACTTATGAGCAGGAGAAGGATCCCTTAATATTAGTTTCTGCTTTATCAGCGGCTATTGCTGCCTATCATCGCATTTAAAAATAAGTTAATTATCTTATTTACAGGCTTTAATATTTTCATCCGTTTAATAAAAAATTAAACAATAAACTACATGGATATTAGTAAAATTAAGATAAAACTAAGCGAGGTTAGGACGTGAAATTACAACCCATTAAAATAATGGATACCACCTTAAGAGATGCTCAGCAAAGTCTCCTTGCTTCGAGAGTCCGTCTCGATGATCTTTTGCCAGTTGCTGAGAAATTGGATTCTATTGGATTTTGGTCTTTAGAAGCGTGGGGAGGTGCAACCTTTGATAGTTGTTTGAGATTTCTAAGAGAAGATCCTTGGGAAAGGCTTAGAGAACTCAAAAAAGTAATTAAAAAAACACAACTACAGACCCTCCTTAGAGGCCAAAATCTCTTAGGCTATAGACATTACGCCGATGATGTAGTTGAAAGATTCGTTGCTAAAATCATTGAAAATGGCATCGATATCATAAGAATATTTGATCCCCTTAATGATGTCAGAAACTTACAGACGGCTGTTAAAGCTACTCTTAAATATGGCGGAAAGGCTGAAATAGCTTTTTGCTATAGTCTTGGGCCCATTTACACAAATGAATTTTTTGTAGACCTTGCAATTCGTTTAGAAGAAATGGGTGCTCATACGATATGCATAAAGGATGAAGCTGGGATTTTAGCACCTCTCGAAGCCTTTGATTTGATTACTAAACTGAAGGAGAGGATTAGTGTTCCTGTTCATTTACATACTCATGATACTATGGGAATGGGGATTGCTACCTTACTAAAAGCTATAGAAGCAGGTGTAGATATAGTCGATAC
>JAOAEO010000147.1 GCA_026416735.1 Thermodesulfovibrionales bacterium | reverse complement strand
GCCATATCTTCTATGGCTGGTGGCACTAGCCAACCTGCGCTGGAGACTTTGTGTAATATCTTAAAAGGAACCCCCCATGACCCTTTCTTTAGCTTCAAGGCTTTAGGTGAAATTGCTGACTATTTTAAGAATATTAGAAAGAAATATCAAGCATACGAGAGCATTTATACCTCTATTGATCCAGATGCTATCATCTATCAATTACCTGGGGGTATGATCGCCCATCTTGTTACACAACTTAAAGAACAAAACGCCTTAAACAGAATTGAAGAGGTATTGAATGAAGTACCAAAGGTTAGAAGGGACTTTGGTTATCCACCATTGGTAACACCTATCAGCCAAATAGTTGGAACTCAAGCAACATTAAATGTATTAGGTGGAGAGAGATATAAATTAATAACTATCGAGACAAAGAACTATTTAAAAGGTCTTTACGGTAAACCACCTGCAAACATAGATGAAGATGTCAGAAAGAAGATTTTAGAAAACGAAGAAATCATTACAGTAAGACCTGCCGATATTTTATCTCCTGAATTAGAAAAAGCTAAGTCAGAGTTAGGCGATAAGGCAAATAGTGAAGAAGATTTATTATCTTACACTCTGTTTCCTAAAATATTTCTCAACTATTTAGAATTAAAAGAAAAGGGGCTATATCCTTTAGAGGAGATTCCAAAGGATACCATAGAGAGAGACTTTGCTGCTATACACCCAACCAAAGTAGAATTTACACCTCATCTTGCTCCAACTGAATTTTTAATCAATGTCCACGGTGAATCCTATAATGTTAAAGTTAGCGGCATAGGCCATATGACCGAGGGGAAGAAACCCTATTATTTATATATCGATGACCACCTCGTTGAGGTAATCGTTGAACCTTTGGTGGAAGTTCTTCCAAGTGAGTCAGGCCAAATAGACAGCAAAGCTACTAGACAATCTATAAGACCAAAAGCTCTGACTATTAATGATGTAACAACTACAATGCCTGGAAGAATTGCAAAAATATTAGTTAAAAAGGGTGATATCGTAAAAAGTGGAGATGCTCTCT
Source organism: Thermodesulfovibrionales bacterium (assembly GCA_026416735.1). GTDB lineage: Bacteria > Nitrospirota > Thermodesulfovibrionia > Thermodesulfovibrionales > Dissulfurispiraceae > DYHD01. Next base: position 2,194 of record JAOAEO010000147.1, on the reverse strand, counting down.
TAATTCTTGAAGCAATGAAGATGGAAAACGAAATACTATCCCCGATTGATGGAAGGGTTGATGAAATCTTCGTGTCTGTTGGTGATTCAGTAAATCCAGATGAAGTTCTTATGAGAATTGTGTAAAAAATTTGCCAATGGACTATGAAGTTATCATAAGACAGGTATTAATATCAGCTATTCCTATATTGTTTGCTATTGTTCTACATGAGGTTGCCCATGGGTACGTAGCATACAGATTAGGTGATCCTACAGCAAAAGTAATGGGGAGATTATCTTTAAACCCCATCCCCCACATTGATATAGTAGGGACGATCTTAATGCCTCTCATGCTTTTTGTTTTTACGAGCGGTCAATTCGTAATAGGTTATGCAAAACCAGTTCCAATAAATCCCTCTAACTTTAAAAATCCAAAAAGGGATATGGCTATTTCGGCTGCCTTTGGACCCATTACAAATCTAATCCTTGCAGTACTTAGTTTTTTAATATTGAAATATGTTCTTCTTCCAATTTCAGCAACTTTAACATCTGATTTAGCTTCAAATATCATAAAACCACTAATCCTCATGGTTACTGCCAGTGTAACTATAAATGTTATATTGGCAACCTTTAATATGTTACCTATCCCTCCCCTTGATGGAGGCAGGGTGTTGATGGGGATTTTACCTTATCGACAGTCTCTTTTGCTTGGTAAGATTGAACCTTATGGCTTTCTGATCGTTATCCTACTTGTAGTTTTAGGGATATCGAGCTACATAGTTGTACCTATTGCCAGATTATTCCTTTCGCTTATTCGAATGCTTTAAAGAGGAGAACAAAATGAAAAAAGAGATTGTACTTAGTGGCATGCAGCCAAGCGGAAAATTACACTTAGGAAATTTAGTAGGAGCTTTGAAGAATTGGGTCAGTCTTCAAGAAAGATACGAGTGCTTTTATTTTCTTGCCGATTGGCACGCTTTGACCACTGGCTATCTATCTCCAGAGATTATTAAAGAGAACTCTCAAGATTTACTCATAAATTTTTTAGCAGCAGGCTTAGACCCTAACAAATCCACAATATTCATCCAATCGATGGTTCCACAACATGCTGAACTACATTTGCTTTTATCGATGATTACTCCCTTAGGATGGCTTGAGAGGGTGCCTACTTTTAAGGAAAAACAAGAAGAATTGCGGGGTAAAGATATTTCTACCTATGGTTTTTTAGGTTATCCTTTGCTTCAGACTGCTGACATCATCATTTACAGAGCTAACTATGTACCTGTTGGTATCGATCAAGTCCCCCACCTTGAGATTTGTAGAGAGATAGCTCGCCGTTTTAACAATCTATACAAGGATCTTTTCCCAGAACCACAGCCTCTTCTAACGGAATTTCCAAAAGTCCCAGGTGTTGATGGTAGGAAAATGTCTAAAAGTTATGATAATGCCATATACCTTAGTGATCCCCCTCAAATAGTAGAGCAAAAAATCAAAACGATGATGACGGATCCGGCAAGAAAAAGAAGAACTGACAAAGGAGATCCTGAATTATCGCCTGTTTTCCAGTTACACAAAATCTTCTCTACCGATGAAGAAATACAAGAGGTTGCTAAAGGTTGCAGAACAGCTGATATAGGATGTCTCGATTGTAAGAAAATTCTTATTAAGAATATCTTTAAATATCTTGAGCCCCTGTGGGAAAGACAAAGCAAACTTTCGGGCAATCTCGATGAACTATATGAGATAGTCTTTACAGGATCCCAAAAAGCTATGAAGAGGGCTGAAGAAACCCTTTCAATTGTGAGAGAGCTTATGGGTTTGAGATATAAAAACATTTAAAGTGCTTCAAACCTTTAAGTTATGTTTCTCTTTTTCAAGTCTTTATAGAATTCTTAGTAAAACTGACGACGATTTAATAAATTTATACCTACAAAGCACAAAGTCGCTTTATGAGATTAGGAATTTTTGGTGGCACCTTCAACCCAATCCATTATGGTCATCTTAGGGCAGCTGAAGAGTCAAGATTTAAGAATCATCTTGATAAAATTTTGTTTATCCCTTCGGGGAATCCTCCAATAAAAGGCACTGAATTAGCAGATGCCTCTATGAGGTTCCTTATGACAGAATTAGCTATAAGCTCAAATCCTCATTTTGTTATCTCAGACATAGAGATGAGGCAACCTAATAAGTCCTATACCTGTCTCTTATACACATCT
>JAOAEO010000146.1 GCA_026416735.1 Thermodesulfovibrionales bacterium | reverse complement strand
ATTATAACATTCGCTCTAATCTAAATCCTCAGCAATCTTGATAAGATATTTTCCATATCCGCTGTTTTTCAGAGGTTTTGCTATTTCAAGAAGATGTTCCTTTGTGATGTAGCCAAGTCTATAAACTATCTCTTCAATACAGGCAATTTTAAAACTCTGCCTTTTCTCAATAATTCTTACAAATTCTGATGCTTGATGTAAAGACTCAAAAGTTCCAGCATCAATCCAGGTATATCCTCTTCCGAATCTTTTTACCTTAAGCTTTCCCATTTCAAGATAAAGTCTATTTAAGTCGGTTATTTCAAGCTCTCCCCTATGAGAAGGCTTTAGAGTTTTTACAAGTTTTGGTGCTTCCTTATCATAAAGATAAAGTCCGGTGACTGCATAGATTGATTTTGGTTGGGCTGGTTTTTCTTCTATAGAAATCACTCTGCCTTCTTTGTCAAACTCAACAACTCCAAATCTTTGAGGGTCAGAAACAGGATAGGCAAAAACTGTTGCTCCTTCATGTTCAAAGGCAGCATCTTTTAGAAGTTGATGTAGTCCATGACCAAAGAAGAAATTATCTCCAAGAGTAAGCCATACCGGATCTTCTCCTATAAACTCTTCACCTATTATTAAAGCTTCTGCTATTCCATTTGCCTTTGGCTGGGATTGATAATAAAATTTAATACCTAACTGAGAACCATCTCTAAGTAATTCTTCAAATCTTCTTATATCTTTTGGAGTGGAGATAAGTAAAATTTCTCTACAGCCGGCAAGAAGTAAAACTGATAAAGGATAGTAAATCATGGGTTTGTCATAAATGTTTAAAAGATGTTTGTTTATTGGTAGTGTTGCTGGATAAAGCCTTGTACCTGAGCCTCCTGCCAATATTATACCTTTCATTCCTGACCTCCTACGAATCTTTTTAGTTCATCATTCCAGCTTAATATTGATACATTCAATATTTTACTCAATTTTTCATTGCTCATAGCAGAAAAACGAGGTCTTTTAGCTGGCAGACTAAAATCACCCTGATAGGAAGGATATATGAATTTTTTTATTCCTTTAAGCCTTAAATACTCCTTTGCCCATTCATAACGGGAACAATATCCTGAGTTTACAAGATGATAAAGACCTGTGAGTCCTTCATTTAAAGCTTTAAAAGTTACATCAACTATAGTTTTTGTAGAGGTAGGGACAGAGAATTCATCACAAGCTACTTTCAAATATTCCTGAGACTGAACCCATTGATTAAGTTTATAAAGGAAATTTTGTTTACCTTCTCCATAAACCCAACTTGTCCGAAGTATAAGATAACTTTCTGATATACCAAATATCTGTTTTTCGCCAAGATACTTGCTTAGGGCATATTTGCTTAGTGGATTAGGTTTATCTTCTTCGTTATATAAACCTTGTTTTTGTCCGTCAAATACATAATCTGTAGAGTAATGAACCAGTAAAGCCCCAACCTCTCTACAAGCTACTGCTAAGTTTGAAACTCCTATGCAGTTTACTCTCAAAGCTTGCTCAAACTCATCCTCTGCTTTGTCAACATGATTATAGGCTGAACAATTTATTACCACCTGAGGCTTAATTTGCTTTAATATAGCTAATACCTGAGAGAAATCTCCTATATCAAGTTCATCTTTACTTAGAGCTAAAAAATCTTTCCCTTTGCTTTCTAAGAACTTGACAAACTCTCTTGCAAGCTGTCCTTTCGCACCTGTTATGAGATATTTCATTATTAAAGATTATAAACCCTTTTCCAATATTTTTTAAGCTCTCTAAGTTTACTTCTAACCCAATCCATATTCTTAAAATACCAATTCACAGTCTTTTCTATCCCTTCATCAAATCCTGTCTTTGCCTTCCAGCCTATTTCTTTCTCAATTTTCTCTGTGCTTACAGAGTATCTAAAGTCATGCCCTGGTCTGTCCTTTACAAACTGAATTAATGATTCTGGCTTTTTAAGTAAAGAAAGTATAGCTCTTACTACTTCTATGTTTTTTTTCTCTATACCACTTCCAACATTATAAATCTCACCAACTTTGCCTTTTTCAATAATCTCTAACACAGCTTCAGCACAATCTTCAACATATAGCCAATCTCTTATATTTGAACCATCTCCATAAACAGGTATAGGCTCATCATTAAGTGCTTTAAGGATTATTACAGGTATCAGCTTTTCAGGATACTGCCATGTCCCATAGTTGTTTGATGGTCTAACAGTGATAACGGGTAACCCATAGGTTCTAAAATATGCTCTTCCAAGCATATCTTGTGAAGCTTTACTTACAGAATAAGGAGAATTTGGAACAAGGGGAGAGTTTTCAGTGAATTTCCCCTTCTTGATTTCTCCATAGACCTCATCAGTTATTATGTTTATAAATCTTGAAACACCATATTTCAATGAATATTCAAGTAAATTATGAGTTCCTTCAATATTTGTTTTAAGAAATGCTTGTGGTGAGAGTATACTTCTGTCTACATGGGTTTCTGCTGCAAAATGAAATATGATTTTAGGTTTTTCTGTTGAGAATATCGTCTCTATTTGCTTTTTTTGGCAGATATCGGTTTTATAAAATCGGATTTTTTCAATGACTTCCTCTAATCTTCTTAAATCTCCTGCATAGGTAAGTTTGTCTATTACAATAACTTTATAATCCCTTTTTACTGCTTGTCTTACAAACTCACTTCCTATAAATCCTGCTCCACCTGTAACAAGGATTTTCATTTCTTTGTTTTTATCCATATTGATCTCCATACTCAAAATTATTCTCAGCTTTCTTTATTGTAGGAAGCAAAGCATCTTTTTTTGATAGTATAGGGTTCTTAATTGGCCATTTTATTCCAATTTCAGGATCATTCCATATTATGCCTTTGTCAAGGGCTGGATCATACTCAGCAGTACATTTATATATTATTTCACTATCCTCCAAAGCAACAAATCCATGAGCAAACCCTGGAGGTATCCATAGCATTAGTTTGTTTTCTTCTGATAACTCAACAGCTACCCATTTAAGATATGTTGGAGAGCCCTTTCTTATATCAACTGCCACATCCCAGATTTTGCCTCTTATGCATCTAATAAGCTTTCCTTGAGCTTTAGGTTTAAGCTGATAGTGAAGCCCTCTCAGAACCCCTTTCTTTGATTTTGAGTGATTATCCTGAACAAAGCTGTAATTTATACCTGCCTTGGAAAAATCAGAATACTTAAAAAATTCAAGAAAAAAACCTCTCTCATCCTCAAAAACTTTTGGTTTAATTAGAATTAAC
>JAOAEO010000145.1 GCA_026416735.1 Thermodesulfovibrionales bacterium | reverse complement strand
ATCCATCTCTATCTGAGATGGGACTTTGCCGTTGCTTAATTCTCTTGCTTTCTTTAATTGATTAAGTTTAGACTCAGCTTCTAATAGCGTTGCCTTTGCCTGCATAACCTTAGCCTTTGCAACTTCTAATTCTGCTTTCACTTGGGTTAATTGAGCCTCAAGCTTTGAAGTATCTAATTTTGCAAGTATCTGCCCCACTTTTACCCTATCATTATAATTAACCTCAACACTTTTAATAATTCCCGAAAGCTCACTTCCTACAGTAACAGTTTTTTTAGGTTGCAAGGTGCCTGTAGCTGTTACAATAACTGTTAAATCTCCACGTTTTACCTTTTCAGTTTTATATTGAATGGCATTTGAGTTCTTAGTTTTTAGAAAGAATATAAATGAAAATAAAATTATAAAGACAAAACCAATTGCTAAGTATAGCTTCAGATTTTTTCTACTCAGATAGGATCTGTTTATTTCTAAAACATCCTTTATGTCTTGATTTTTTTTCGCATCTTTACTCATATCCTTGCTCCCCTTTTAACTAATTTTTCTCTGCCAGAGATAGAGATTCCCAGCCACCACCAAGTGCTTTATATAGTTTAATAAGATTTTTTGCTATTAGCCCTTTGCTTTGAGCCAGCTGGTCTTGAAGTGCAAGCAGTGAACGCTGAGAATCAAGAACACTATTAAAATCACTCAAGCCTGATCTATATTTGTTGAGAGCCAGATCTGAAGCACTCTTTGCAGATTCAACAGCAGAACTTAATATCTCCTTTCTTTCATTCTCTTCTAAAAGGGACTTTAGTGCGTCTTCAATCTCCTTTATGGCATTTAAAATCACCGATTCATATTTTATTAGAGCCTGCTCCTGAATTGCCGATTGAACTTCAATATTTTGACGAATTGCTCCTGCACGAAATACCGGAAATGTTACAAATCCTCCACCCGTTATAAGTTTTGTTGTCACTGAACTGCCACTTAACGCAAGAGTTTCGATACCGATAGAGCCCGTAAGAGAAAGTTTAGGATACGCTTCCGCCATTGCCACACCTATCTTTGCGGTTTCTCTAGCAAGTTCACGCTCTGCACGTCTTATATCTGGTCTTCTTCTTATAACATCTGCTGGTATACCAATTGCAATACTTAAAGAAGGGCAAGGTATTTCATCTGTTTTTTCAAGCTCTTCATTCAATCTCCCCGGATGTTCGCCTAAGAGCAATGCAATACGATTTATAGTCTCACTAATAGAGTAACGTAAATTTGGTATCATTGCACGAGAGCTTTCAAGATTATACAAAGATTGCTCAACAGATAAAGCATCTACAAGCCCTGCCTCATGTCGCCATAATGATAACTGATAAGTATCATTCTGAATAGCAATATTAGCATTTGCGATAGTAAGCCTTTCCTGTAGAGTGCGAAGCTCAATATAATTTAATGATACTTCGGATATCAGAGATAGAAGCATCCCTTAAATTTTCTTGACTTGCTTCAAAATCTGCCTGAGATGCCTCTATAGAACGCCTAAGTCCACCAAATATGTCAAATTCCCAATTAGCGTCAATACTTGCTGAAAAAAGCTCACTTGTTGTAGTATCTCCCTTTTTATTTTCACTACTTAAATTAGCATTACCCTTAGCATCGACTGATGGATAAAGATTCGCTTTTGAAACTCCCCTTCTGGCACGAGCCTCTCTAACCCTTGCATATGCAATTTTCAAATCGAGATTATTTGCTACTGCCCTTTCTATAAGCTTGGATAGTTGGGGATCCTTTAAATTCTCCCACCATTTTGAAATCTCCCTTTGATTCTCTCTATCTATGAAATCTTTTTTTAGCTTTGTTTGCCATTGAGATGGTGTTTTTATATCGGGCTTAACATAGTCCGGACCTACCGCACTACAACCCGAAAAAATTATAATTGCAAATATTATCAGAAATTTTAAGTTCAGAGCCTTTCTAAATCTCATTTATTAACTTTCCTCACCTATTACTTATAATTCAATTTCTCATAATTAACTGCTATTCTTTTTTGAATCTATCCCTTATCTTATTTATCCCTGCAAGACTGAATTCAATCACATGTTCCGTATAGCTCTTTATATCTTTTATACGAGGAGGGTGTACTTCATAACTCACAATGCCAAAAACCATCGGGTTAATACACTGGCTGATAACACTAATTTCACAATACATAACTACTTCCTCAGGACAATCATTTCCTACTAATTCTTTAATCGTTCTGTGCATCCTGCTCTGTAAGGGGATCATCATCTCTTGCATAATCTCATTTAAAAGCCCGGTAGGATTAGTCAACTCCCTTAAGGTAATCATAAATTCTTTATTATTTCTATCACTAATCCTATTAATCAATGCTCTCACCTGACCTTTAAACCTATCCTCTGCTGAAGCCTTTTCATCTACACCGCCATCTGGTGGGTGATTTTTTATTGACTCCGAAAAGGCATACCTCCAAGCCTCTCTATACAAAGTTTCCTTATCACCAAAATGATAATTAACACCTGCAATATTAACCCCCGACCTTTCTGAGATTTCTGCAACCGTCGCATCTCTGAACCCTTTTTCTGCAAAGACATCTATGGCAGTTTTAAGAAGTTTCTCACGGGTTATCTGACTGGCCTTTCTAACTGTCTTCATAAAAACACTCCTAAAAAAATTCAAATATATTTTTTAAATATAAATTTAAAATATTCATTTGAAAAAATCAAGAAGTATTTTCATTAAATATTTAAAAGATTTAAGAAGTTTCGATAGATTTAAATGAATAATTCTTACAGTATGATAAAAAAATATATTTCATAAAAAAGATAAATTAACTATTCAGTTATCATAAATTATTCATTAGACCAAGTTTTGACTAATACAAACTATAATTTTCTCTAAGCCTTCGAACATTCATATTGAATTTAAAAATCTTTTTTCTATCTTTATACTAGAATACTCCTCTTTTTTGCTAAGATTATTTACAGGTTGATTAAACATATCTCTTTATGATACTTAACGATATTAATCTAAAAATCATCACTTGTTGCTAAACTATTTTTTAAACAAAACCAAGCATGAGGGAGGAAAAAAATGTTAAATTCTATAAAATCAACCTTATATAAATTGTTGTAAATTAGCCAGAACTTCTTTGCAGTACCCCTCAGCCGTATTTATTTCATAATCGTAAAGCAAATGCTCACGATTATGAGCCAACGGGTTCCTTACTTTTGACAACAATTTAGCACGTTGATCCCAATAGCCTTTGTCTTTGCCAAAAACATCTTTGAAAATTGCCCATTCGGCAAA
>JAOAEO010000144.1 GCA_026416735.1 Thermodesulfovibrionales bacterium | reverse complement strand
GTGGAAAAAGACTGAAGGGAGAAGTAATAATAAGCGGAGCTAAGAACTCTGCTTTACCTATTTTAGCCTCTTCAATACTTACTACGGGGAAATGCGTATATACCAATATTCCAAAGCTCCGAGATATTATGACTATGAAAAAGTTAATAGAAAATCTCGGTGCAGTTTTCTCCTATAATGATGGTACTGTAGAAATTGATACTACTTCTATTAAGAGCTTTGAAGCTCCCTATGATTTAGTCAAAACAATGCGTGCCTCCGTTCTCGTTTTAGGCCCTTTAGTTGCGAAATTTGGTAGAGCAAAGGTATCTTTACCGGGAGGATGTGCCATTGGTGAAAGACCTATCGATTTACATCTTAAGGGTCTTGAAAAAATGGGAGCATCCATTGAACTTGAATCAGGATATGTCATAGCTAAAGCAAGGAAATTGTATGGCACCAATGTCTATATGGACATTCCAAGCGTTACAGGGACTGAAAATATAATGATGGCTGCTACACTTGCAAAGGGCGTTACAATCATAGAAAATGCTGCACGAGAGCCAGAGGTTGTAGACTTAGCCAATTGTCTAATTTCTATGGGGGCAAAGATAGAAGGAGCAGGTGAAAGCATCATAAAGATAGAGGGGGTAAATGAGCTCAACCCCCCAACAGAATATGAAATAATACCAGATAGAATCGAGGCTGGCACTTTCATGATCATGGCAGCAATAACGGGTGGGGAAGTTTTGCTAAAAAACTGTCGCTTAGATCATCTCGATGCTGTTATATCTAAATTAGAGGATACAGGTATAAGGTTTGAGCATACGGAGAGTGGCTTAAAGGTTAGCAGAAAAGACGTTCTCTTAGCAAAGGATATTAAGACAATGCCATATCCTGGATTTCCAACGGATATGCAAGCACAATTCATGGCTCTTATGTGTCTAGCGAAAGGTACAAGTATTATTAGAGAGACAATTTTTGAAAATAGATTCATGCATGTAGCAGAGTTAAGGAGATTTGGAGCAGACATATCCATAGAAGGTAGTGTAGCCACAGTAAGAGGAGTAGAAAAATTAAAAGGAGCCCCCGTAATGGCTACCGACCTCAGAGCTTCTGCTTCATTAGTTATAGCTGCCCTTGCTGCAAAAGGAGAAAGCGTAATCCATAGAATATACCACCTCGACAGAGGCTATGAGCATTTAGATGAGAAGCTTAGAAAGATTGGTGCCGATATTCAAAGGGTTTCTATATAGACCTTTAAAATTATAAAAATACGGTAAAAAGCTAAAAATATGGGAATACTCGACTGTATTGGCAATACCCCTCTTGTAAAGATAGAGGTTCTTAATCCAAATCCAAAAGTTGAGCTCTATGCTAAATTGGAAGGCTCAAATCCTGCTGGTTCAGTAAAAGATAGAATAGCCCTATATATGATTCAGGAAGCAGAAAAAAGAAAGGAACTTACAAAAGATAAGATAATTCTTGAGGCGACTTCAGGCAATACCGGAATAGGTCTCGCCATGGTAGCCTCAGCAAAAGGCTATAGAGTAAAACTCGTAATGCCTGCCTGCGTTAGCTTGGAAAGAAGAAAAATACTCGAGGCCTTCGGTGCAGAGTTAATCTTAAGTCCTTCAGAAGAAGGAACAGATGGTGCCATTAGGCTAGCCCATCTCATAATGGAGGAGGAGCCTTTTAAATACTTTATGCCCAATCAGTTTGCAAATCCCGCAAATGTACAAGCCCATTATGAAACAACAGGTAAAGAGGTCTATGAACAGACAGGGGGGAGGATTACTCATTTCATTGCAGGTATGGGAACGACTGGAACACTAATGGGGGTTAGCAAAAGGTTGAAAGAATACAATAAAAATATAAAGATCATTGGGGTTGAGCCTACAAAAGGACATAGAATACAGGGACTGAAAAACATGAGCGAGAGTATAGTACCTGCCATCTTCGATCCTACAAAATTAGATGAAAGGTATATAGTCAGTGATGAAGAGGCTTTCGATACCACAAGGATGTTGGCTATAAAAGAAGGAATTTTCGTGGGAATGTCAAGTGGAGCTGCCATGTACATAGCTCAGAAAAAATCGAGCGAATTAAGAGAAGGGGTCATAGTAGTAATCTTGCCAGATAGGGGAGATAGATACCTTTCCACATCTCTCTTCACATCTATCTGCAGTAAATGCCCCCCTTAAAACTCTATCTAATTGTATACTTTGTAAAATTTATAAGGAGAACATTATACTGTGATCTAACCTTAACACATCCCGTCAGTTTTTAATTTTATTTTTAATTTTGAATGGGACCTCGCTCTCCTTTTATGCAAAAAGATAATATAATTAAAAATATAGGTGTTTTCTAATAAAGATGGAGCTACCAAATTATATCTCAAATACTGAAAATTTCATTATAATAAAAAACATTTATGTACCACCCTTATCCTCTGAAGAAGGTTATCGCAACACCTTTATTATGTCTGATGCAATTTTTAACTGCCTCTATGTTCTTTTCGCAATTTAGCAAAGTCTTCCATGAATATAAGTGTCGCATTCTGTGAAAGTCACTGTTAGCGATGTATGGATATCTTTTAGAACTTACAACACTGAATAGATCATCTCCATTGGCTATTTCCCACGCATCTATATATTTCGCGTATTTGTCTCTATTATTCCATAGAAATAGAGTATCCCTATTGAAAGACGACATACTATGAGGGTGACATGCTACTATTAAAGAGTTTTGCTGTTTTGCCTCTAAAAAGATCTGTTCATAACTCATGCAGGGAGAAATGAAATTCTTTATATCGAGAATTAATATGTGTGCAGATTTTTCTGGAGAGATATAATTTTTAGTTATCTCTACTCCTTGAATTACTAACATTTCATATTTTTGCCACGCTCTATCAGCCTCGTATTTAATAGAGCTTATATATTCGTCAAAGTTTTTAGCTGTTATAGAAAGTTTTAAACGATGAGCAAGCTTTCCTAAGGAATTATCACCATTTACTACATGATCTGTAATTGCTATAACATCAAAGCCTGCTTGACCGAACAGATCGATAACCTTTTTTAGCTGAACGGAGCCATCTGAGAATTTAGTATGAATATGGAAATCACATAATAACATCAATATTATTTATTGGAATCCTCTTATTTTTGATGACATTATATTAAAAAGTGTTTTTTACAGAGGTATTAAATAAAAATTATAAGTTTGTTAAACTTTTTATAAAAATTGGAAAGACTAATAGTGACCATCAAAAAACATAAATTTATTTCCCAAATTTGCCGATAGAAGTTTTAAAATTTAAAAATATCTCTTTATCTGCTTCTTTTTAGCATTTCAAAAGACTAT